>JBLFXU010000266.1:0-4947 GCA_047609575.1 Bacteroidia bacterium
CAAACTGCTTAACAATGCCAGACTGCTGCACGGCCTCCAGGGCTGTGGCGCCTACAGGCACCTCCACCTCAATAATGGCCTGCTTGTGGGGTAGCGCATAGGCCACCTCAACGGTCATCGTTTCGTTACTCATGTTATTACCCGTAAACCTGTGTTGCCCGTTTGCACACCGCATCCACCAAATTGTTGGTCGCCCTGTCGAACAGGCGAGTGGCTGCAGCGCCTAGCAGTTTACTATTCACTGAAAATTCGAGATTGAGGCTTATTTTACATGCAGAGTCATCTAATACATGAAAGTCCCAGCGCCCGGCGAAACGCTCAAAAGGGCCATCTATCAGCTCAAGAACAATGTAATTGGGTGGCGATAGCCGATTGCGTGTACTGAAACTCTGGCGGATACCGCCCTTGGCCAGATCCAGCCGCGCCTCTACCAAACCAGCCTGCCGGGACAATACAGTCGCACCCACACAGCCCTCCATAAAACCCGGATAGGACTCAACATCGTCCACCAGCTCGTACAACTGGTGTGCGGCGTAGGGGAGCAAAGCGCTGCGGTTAATCACGGTCATGGCGGTATTGTACCCGAAGCGGCGTTCCCCTGATGACTTCTGGCAGCGCCGTCAGGCGGTAAAAGTAGAGAACATCAACAAGCCAATAGCCAACGGCGCCACGTAGCGCAGTAGAAACCGCCACAGACCAAAAAACAGCCGCGACTCCCGATCTAGCTGCGGCTTGAGCACTTCCGGACGCAGGCGCCAGCCCACAAAGATGGCAGTACCCAGAGCCACCAGCGGCAACAAGGTGTCTGCGGTCACCTTGTCGATAAAAACAAAGAGATCCCAGCTGCCGAACCAGGCGGCGTCCACAGTGGGCACCATAGAGGCAACTACCGCACCGCCCAGTAGCCATACTACTGAGGCTGTAATCAACGTTGCGGTAAAGCGCGTTATTTTCACTTGCTGCATCAGCGCCGCCACAATCGGTTCCATAATCGCAACCGCAGAGCCCAAGGCCGCCAGCACCATCAGCAGGAAAAACCCGGCGCCAAACAGCTCACCCTGCAGCATATTGCCAAAGGCATAGGGCAAACTGATAAACAACAGGCCAGGACCCGAGGCCGGCTCCATATTGTTGGCAAAAACGATGGGGAAAATGGCCAGCCCCGCCAGCAGCGCTATCATGGTATCGAACACCGCCACCGCCATTACTGAGCGCGCAATGGGGATTCTGTCGGGTGCGTAGGCCCCGTAGCTGATACCCGTACCCACACCCACGCCCAGAGTGAACAGGGCATGTCCAAGAGCAACAAGAGCCGAGTGCGCGGTGAAATCCTCAGGGCGCACAGCAAACAGAAAGTCCTGCGTGGCGCGCAGGTCACCCTGGTCCAGCCCAAACTTGACCAGAAAGCCGAGCATGGCGAGCATTACCGGCACCGCCAGCCACACCAGCAGGCCCAATCCACGCTTCACACCCGCCGTGACCACGGTGGCCACCACAATGAGGAATAACGTTTGCCAGTAGATCTGTGGGGCCGGATCAGTCAGGAAGTCATGAAAGTGCTCCCCCACTACCGGCGCAGTAGCCGCATCAAAGACGCCGGCCTGCATAAAATTGGCATAGGCCAGCCCCCACCCCGCCACCACCACATACAGCACCAGGATCAGCAGGCCGGTAAAACACGCCAGCAGGCCCAGTAACATCCAGCTTCGGTTCAGTAGCGAACCATCCGCAGCGCGGCGAATACTGGCAATGGGGCCCGCCCGACCCTGCTTACCCAGTACAACCTCCGCAACCAGCAAGGGCACCGCCACGAAGAACAGGCAGGCAATATAGGTGATTACGAAGGGCGCGCCGCCGTGCTCTCCGCTCAAATAGGAAAAACGCCACAGATTGCCCAAACCTACCGCTGCTGCGGACAGGGCAAGAACAAAGGTGGTGCGGGTCTGCCAGCGCCCCAGATGGGCGTCTAAGGCCACCGTCATGGGGTGCGGATGTGTATGCGGGTACTCATAGCGCCAGCATGCCGCAGGGCAAAAAACCAGAAAAGGGAAAGATTCACGTTTCACCTGCTGCCCTTCACATCCGTATAATGCGCACCATGACAAAAAAGAAGTCCCATAAGCCCGACAACGTAATCGCTCGTAACAAACGGGCCAGCTACGACTATCAATTGCTGGATACCTTCGAGGCGGGCGTCGTCCTGTCTGGCTGGGAAGTGAAGAGTCTGCGCATGGGCAAAGCGGACCTGGCCGACTCCTATGTGCTGATGAAAGACGGCGAAGGCTACCTGCTAGGCTCACATATCATTCCGCTGGACACGGCTTCCACCCACTTTGTCACGGACCCCATACGTACTCGGAAATTGCTGCTGCACAAAAAGGAGCTGGCCAAGATTCTCGTGGCCACCGCCCAGAAGGGGCAGACATGTGTGTGTACCCAGCTTTACTGGAAAGGGCACCTGGTGAAGGCGAGGCTGGCGCTGGCGGTGGGCAAGAAAGCCCACGATAAGCGCGATACCGAAAAAGAGCGTGACTGGAACCGCCAGAAGCAACGCATCGTGCGGGACAACGTTAAGCAATGAGTCCGGTGCAGATTGCCAGCCCTATCTTCTGCACTAAACGTGATGGCTGATGCTAGAGGGCCGAGGGCTCTCACGTGATATTCCTGGACTAGGGGTAGAATTCACAGGTGACCGCCCCCATATTCCTATATAATGAAGTTCACACGGGGGCGATTTGGATTCGACGACGGATACAAAACCTTCAGGTGCATGCCGTGATGGTAGCCAATCACGTTAATCCAAAGCTGCAAACTATTAGTTGCCAATGATGACAACTACGGTGCACAACTGGCTGCGTAAGCAGTCCCTAGTGTTACCATCTAGTGGCTTCGGCCCTAGCGGTCTTTAACAAGGTGCCAGCCCCGCGTTATTGACTGTCATAAAGAACTGGATCGCAGCAAAGTATGTCTTGGACGGCGCTGCAAAAAAATTACAAGGCTCGCTAATCACGTCCTGCCCGTCGGGCTGTGTGCAGTTAAATCAATTGACGGAATCTAAGCATGTAGAGCCTTAGGCAGAGTTCTGGCGGACGCCGGTTCAATTCCGGCCGCCTCCACCAACTTCTTCTAAGTAGAAGAAACAAAAAGCCCCAGTTAATGGGGCTTTTTTGTATCTGTGCCATTCGGGTCAGGTCTCCCATTTCCCATGCTCATCCGCTTTCCCGTTCCGCGATACGGTACTGCGGCCTCTGTCATAGTGGGCGCCTATTTCCTCAAACGTGTAATGCCCAATAAGATAAGCAATTACCATTGCAAGGTCTTCATCAATATAGGCGCTATCGAAGTGTTCAATTGGTCTTTTTACGCCCAGAACCTGCACCCCTGAGACCTCATGGATTTT
Organism: Bacteroidia bacterium; assembly: GCA_047609575.1. Taxonomy (GTDB): domain Bacteria; phylum Pseudomonadota; class Gammaproteobacteria; order Pseudomonadales; family Halieaceae; genus Marimicrobium. The sequence goes on from JBLFXU010000266.1 coordinate 3,401, forward strand.
TTCTATTTGGATCCAATGTGCTCAGTGCATCTTATACAAATTGCTCAGACCCCAGGTACACCTGATCTTTCAATTTGGACATGGGGCTGGGAAGGCCATTTCCTTCAGAAACAAACTTGCGATAACGCAGACAGGGATCCTGTCCTTAACTTGGAAAATTGAATTAGCAACCAGTCTGTCGTCAGCGATTACTGCCAGCACGTCTATAGCGGATCATCCCGAAACACCGTCTGGGCTGGTCGTCAATCACCTGTGGTTTGGCTCGGCCCCAGATGCGAACACGATCTGGCGTCGCCTCTCCTACAATGGGCCCCTGGTTTAGCGGTTTCAGATTCAATGCACTAGCTCCTCAAGAAAAAAGGACTCAACATGCAGCTACTCGAAGAAAAAATGCCGTCCCTGGCAACAAATCTCTCTGCTCCATCAGAAAACACCATCCCTGGAAATTCCACTCCTTGGATAGCGCCATCCATGGCGTGCTTACTTGCGTTGCTATGAAAACCTGGATGCTGTGTTACTACACAGTCTTTAGGGTTCCTTAATCAGTCTGGCGTATATACAACTTTTTGCAATTGAACTATGGTTTAGTACTTTGGTTTAGGGAGCTTTGACTCCCACGTTTGGAACAACCATTTGCATATAATTCTAATAGACGACCATGTCATTTTCCGGGAGGGGATGAAATTTCTGCTGAGTGATCTCAACGAAGCGTTGGTGTTTACTGAGGCGGGAACCTGCACCGAAGCGCTACAGGAAATCGAGAAAACAGGCGCAGATCTCATACTGCTCGACTTGTCTATGCCCGGCTCCTATGGACTTAGCGCACTAAGAGAAATGCGTCAGCAATTTCCCTCTATTCCCATTGCAGTTTTGTCAGGCATGGATGATCCCTCAATAATCCGAGAGGCTATTGATGAAGGTGCTTCAGGCTTTGTACCCAAATCTTCCAACTCAGAGGTTCTGATTGCGGCGCTGCAGCTAATTCTCGCGGGAGGGATATACCTTCCTCCGACGGCACTTAGCGCGGTGGCCGAACCCGCTAGTTCACGCATGGGTGCGCCTGTAGACGCGTCTCTACTTTCTGAACGTCAAATGCAAGTACTGCTGTGTGCCATTCAGGGTATGCCCAACAAAATAATTGCGGGAGAACTGAACATTGCCGAAGGCACGGTTAAGGCCCACCTGTCAGCAGCGTTCAAGGTGCTGGGGGTTCACAATCGGACAGAGGCGGTGTACGCAGCAGCTCGAATGGGGCTGTATGCCCCCGCTCACGATCAAACCTGACATTCACCTGCCAACAATCATCGATCTTGTTAACACATAGCATCGCGAAACCATCACCCTGGGGGGCAAAGTCTGTGGTTACTCTACATCTCAGGCCCGGCGATACGGCGAATGTCTCCTTGCTCGCGTACTGTTCACGCTCAGCATTAGCGAAAGGGTAAGGCGCGAACAACGCCGATGCGTGAACTGACGACAATGTCAGGCTACCTTGGGCGCCCTCCAACTGCAGTTCAGCAACACAAGACAGGTGAGCATCGCCAGAC
>JBLFXU010000267.1:0-4923 GCA_047609575.1 Bacteroidia bacterium
GAGTGAAACGTAAAACGCCCACATCAGTAGGCGTTTTACGTTTCCGGTTACAACTTGTCCAGCAACGATAAAGTTGCGCTGCAAGAACCGGCCATTTTTGGTAGTGGCTCAGTTTGAAAATGTTCATGGGTCACGGTGCACGAGAGTTAGCGTGTCACCGGGGACCAGGGACGCCTGCCGCACCAAAAAGCGTACATCCCTGTACAGGCTCGTCTGGCGACGTCCTGTCGCCAGACGCCCCCGCTGACACACTAGCTCTCGTGCCCCTCAGTAACGGCTCATGATTTCAGGCTGAGCCACTACCCTATTTTTCGAAAACCACCTGTAGTTTTTCAAGTCCACGCAATAGAACGTTAGGCATGTATTCCAGACTGTCAGGTGCGCAGTCTAGTCGCATATTGCTGGTGCCCTCGAACAGGTTCTCCCAGGCGATAGTCATCTCAAGTCGAGACAGGTGCTGGCCTATGCACACATGAGCACCGAAACCGAATGCGATATGCCGCTTGGCGTTTTTACGGGTGACGTCAAACTCCATGGGCGCTTCGAACATTTCTTCGTCGTGGTTGGAGGAGAAGTACTTCAGCAACACCATGCTGCCAGCGGGAAGATCTACACCACCGAGATTGTAATCAGACTTGGTGACTCGCCACATGTTGGAGGTGGGACTGGCCAGACGCAGTGTTTCTTCCACCAGGTTGGGAATCAGTGATCGGTCGGCACGCACCGCTGCTTGCTGCTCCGGATTCAAGCACAGCTGACGTACACCTTCTGCCAGCGTGGCAGTAGTGGTTTCGTTACCGGCCACAAGGAACTGCGTGCAGTGCGACAGCTGCTCTTCAATGGTCATTGGCCGCCCGTCAAATTCAAGACCGGATACGAGTGTTAGCAGGTCGTCCTGAGGGTTGCTGCGGCGCTCTTCCAGGGCAGCGGCAAACCAGTCGTATTCATCTTTGACATCGGCGTGGGCTTGCAGCAGCTTCTCTTTGTCAGCGATTTGCGAGAGCACATTGACGTTCGCCACCGTCCAGCGGAATGCGTTGTCGATCAGATCCAGCGGAATGCCCAGTACGTGCATGATGACCGACAGTGGGTAAGGGCGAGTAAAATCCGCGACGAAATCAAAGGACTCACCGTAAGGCAGAGCATCGACTTTTTGTCGGGCCAGTTGCTCAATCCAGGGACGGTAGCGCTCGATATTGTCCTTGAGGAAAAAGTCACGCACCGTGTCCCGGTACATTTTGTGTTCCGGGGCATCGACGGTGAGCAGAGTACCTTTACCCAGATTGTAGGTGCGCTGCATCGCCTCAAGCACGTCGTCATCCAGCTCTGCCTGCGAGCCCAGTGCGAGGGTGAATTCATTGGAGAATACGGCGTCATTCTTGTGTGCTTCGCGCACTAGCGCGTAGGTCGACACGATGTAAACGCCCGAGTCTGGATCTTGATAGACAGGCGCTTCGTTGCGTAGCGTCTTATCAAAGTGATAGGGGCATTTAAGGGTTTCTGGATCGAGCAGCGGCATATCTGCCAGAGCGCGGTTGTCGGTGGCTGTAGGAGCGGTCACGTTTTAGTCCCTCATGCTGGTTGGCGATGAAGTATGGGCTGGAAAAATAAAACAGTCAATCCTGATTGTATTTTGCTTGAAGTCTTATCGGGTGCTGAATGACCGGCTGCGCAAAACGTCGCAATGACGCTTTCAAAGAGATTCAGATGACCACAGAGGCCAATGAACTGGGCCGGGCAAATACTATGAACGACAAGAGTATTGGGTTTCACTGCAGTCCCGAAGTGGTTTTACTCATGGCAGATGCACTGATCGACGTGGGGGCTGTCAAGCAGCAGGGAAACGAGCGAGGTCGGCAGATATTCCTTGCGAGCAAAAGCGCTAATCCAATCACGGCGGGGCGGTGAAACGGGGCAAAAAAAAGCCCCCGCATGGCGGGGGCTCTGGCTGCGGGCCGGTAAACAGAATTAGCCTTTGCGATTGATGCTGATCTTTGGCTTGCGACGAGTCCTGGCCAAGCAGGTTCGCCACGGAGCAGTCCCAAGGTGGCGTATAGCCGTTGTCTTTTATACATAAGCAAGAGTTGTGCCACCCCTACTAAATCAATGACTTAGCTCTAAAGCGAGGAGCATGATCGCGGCCGCTGTAAAAAATGCTGACAGCTGTCAGCGTGCCCTACTCGAAACAGTGCCCAGCGCGCAACGCATTGGGCTCAGCGCAGGCCTTGTCGGTCTAATTCTGGCGAGTTGGGGTTCTAATTGTGATTCCATGGCCTATAATGACGCTCCCGCTTAGGCCATTATCGGAGGGTCCATGCGACCAGCCCTGTTTCTACTACTCATTGTCTTTCTCGGTGCCTGTGCGCAGGAGAAAACGCTGGACTACTACCTCGCCGAGTCTGAGGCCTATATAGAGATTGGAGATTATCCGGCTGCCCGTATTGAGCTACGCAACGCCATGCAGATCGATTCCAACTCTGCGGCGGCGCGTTACATGCTGGGGAAGATCCACTTCTATACCGATGACAATATCGATGCAGAGAAGGAACTAATTCGCGCTGAGACCTACGGTTGGCCCGCCGATGAAACGCGCCCCATGCTGGCCAAGGTTCTGTTGAACCAGAGCAAGTTCACGCAGGTGCTGGAGTTGGAGGTAGAGGATTTACAGCCAGTGCCCGCAGGCAAGCTGCTCGCGGTGCAAGTACTGGCGGCGCTTCTTACTGAGGAAGCTGAAATGGGTCAGGCGCTATTCGATCGTGCCATGGAAAAAGCGCCTGAAGATTTTGATGTGCGATTGCTGGGGGCACGTATGGCGTCGCTCGAGGTTGGCGTGGATGAAGGGTTGGAGCAGTCGGCCGTGTTGCTCAAGGAAGACCCCCAGAACCCGAATGTACTGCGGCTGCGTGCACAACTCCTGATGCGGCAGGAGCGCCTTGAGGAGGCGCGCGATGCCGTCGGTGAAACGATAGAATATGTCAGCACCGATTTTACAGATCGCGTCGTGCGGGCCACGATTAATGTCCAGCTCGGTCAATTCGATGCGGTGTCCGAGGATCTCGACAACATGGTGGCCCTGGATCCAGACGACCCCAGTGCTAATTACATTGCAGGCTTGATGGCATTTCAAGAGGGCCGCACCAGAGATACGATCGCGTATCTGGACGATGCGCTCCCGATTGAGAGCAAGTTCCCTATCATACTGTTCTATCTTGGTCTGTCGCACCTGCTGGATGGCGATCCGTCACTCGCCCAGAAATACGCAAACGCCTTTGTTGAGCGGGTGCCGAATAGTATTCAGGGTCGTAAATTTCTGGCGCTGATGCTGTTGCAGAACAAGCGCTACGACGAAGTAGAGGCGCTGTTGCAGCCTGTGCGCGACTTCAACCCCAACGATATCGGCGCGTTAAACATGGTTGCCCATGCACTGTTGCAAATGGATCGGGGCGACGAGTCTTTGTTTCTTTTCCGCTGGTTGGGTCGCTTGCTTCCCGACGAGAACATTGCGGAGCTGCCGTTCACTCAGGGTTTGGTCACCTCATCCCTGGATGCGCACCGAGAAGCTGAAATTCAGGCCGTGCTGGTTGCTCCTGAGCCGTTCCCGCGCGCTGAGATTCTTGAGATATCCCGCTTGCTGGCAGCACAGGACTACGAGGCTGCGGTAGTGGCGGCGGATTCCCTGAAGTGGCGAGAGACGTCCGGCATAGCCCCTTACAAAGTGCTGGCGGATGCCCACATGTTGGCCGGCCAGGAAGGCAAGGCCAGGGAAGTCCTTGAGCTGGCGCTTAAGCGCGACCCTGGAAACGCTACTGTTAATCTTAAGCTGGCGCACCTGGCAAGCGAAAACAAAAGACTCAAGGCCGAGCGGGCTTACTACGGCGCAGTACTGACCAAAGACCCCGCGAACTTGCCGGTTCTTTTGTCGCTGGCGATTCTGGAAGGTAACGAAGGCGACAATTATGCAATGGAAAGCACGTTGCGCGAAGCGGCTGATTTGAACCCCCAGGCACTGGAGCCAAGATTGGGGTTGGCGCGTTATTACATCGATTCTGGTACCCCTGATCGGGTGATTCCTCTATTTAGCAACCTGCTGAAATTACAACAGCGCTCACCGCGCGTGATGGCGTCGCTCGCTGTGGCCCATATGGCCCAAGGCAATCACGACAGCGCGTATCAGGCGCTCTCTGAAATGACTCTAACCATAGGAGGTAATTCCGGCCAGTTTCATATGCTGGCCATGGCCGCCAGCGCTCTGGGTAAAGATGAGGAAGCGGCTGCTGCGCTAGCTAAGGCGCTTGAGCTGAATCCTGGGAATCTGACTCTATTGCTTGCGAGTGCGCGTGAACGAGAAATGGCGGGCGACATCGATGGCATGGCGCCCTATGTTGAAAAGTTGGCCGAACTTTCACCCGAAGCAGCCGAGGTACAGCGACTGAGGGCAGTCATGGCAGCGTATGCGAGCGATGTTGGCGGGGCACTGGCACTGTCCCAAAAAGCGCACCAGGATTCTCCCAGTACCGCCACAGCGTTGCAGTTGGCGGAGTTACAGCGGCAATCGGGTAAGCCAGACCGTGCCAGACAGACGCTCACGGGCTGGTTAGACAATAACCCCGAGGATGTGCCAGCGATGTTATCGCTGTCTGATCAGTTATACGCGGGGGGCGATGAGGCGGCGGCGGAGCAGCAATACGTTAAGGCACTCACAATTGATCCGGACAATGTGCTGGCGCTGAATAATTTGGCCTGGATGTTGCGCGAGAAAAAGCCGGCCCGGGCCCTAAAATACATAAGGCGCGCCAGTGAGTTGATGCCAGAGGAACCGATGGTGTTGGATTCCCGCGCTGTTATAGAACATCTCAATGGCAAAAACGTACAGGCGGGGCTGGTTATTCAGCAGGCGCTGGACGCAGATCCGGGCAACCCTTC
>JBLFXU010000268.1:0-4920 GCA_047609575.1 Bacteroidia bacterium
CCTTGTCTTCGTTCAGCTGGCGGATAACGTCCTTTAACGCAGGCAGACTTTCCGTATCAAAGGTATTCGCCCCCGGGTTATCGATGGTCAATAGCGCAGTATGGCCGCGCAGTTCAACTTTTAATTTTTCAGTTGTACTCAAACTCATTTGATAACCTCCAATGCACCGTCCATAAGTAACCTGCGGGAAACAATGACCCGCATGATTTCGTTCGTACCTTCCAGAATCTGATGCACGCGCGTATCGCGCACATGCCGCTCCATGGGATATTCCTTCATGTAACCGTAGCCACCAAATAGCTGTAGCGCGTCGTTGCACACATTGAAACCAACATCCGTTGCGAAGCGTTTGGCCATTGCACAGTACGTCGAGGCCTGGCCGTCTTTGGCATCCAGTTTGTAGGCTGCCAATCTCACCATCTGACGCGCCGCGACCAGCTCCGTGAGCATGTCCGCCAGTTTGAACTGAACGGACTGAAACTCAGCGATGGCGCTGTTGAATTGTTTACGTTCCTGCACATAAGCGGTGGCTTCTTCCAGCGCCTGCTGGGCCGTACCGATACTGCACGTGGCGATATTAATGCGACCGCCGTCCAGCCCCTCCATGGCGATGGCAAAGCCCTGGCCTTCTTCTCCGAGGCGATTGCCAATAGGCACACGCACATCTTCAAAGTTAATCATGCGCGTTGGCTGCGCATTCCATCCCATCTTCTCTTCTTTCTTGCCGTAGGATACCCCCGGTGCGTCCGCTGGTATAAGCAGCGCAGTAATGCCCTTGGGGCCCTTGTCGCCGGTACGCAACATAACAACGAGTACGTCAGTATCTCCCGCACCTGAAATGAAGACTTTGGCGCCGTTCACCACGTAGTCATCACCATCCTGAACCGCCGAGGTACGCAGCGACGCAGCGTCTGATCCCGCGCCAGGTTCAGTCAAGCAATAGGAAGCGAGCGTTTCACCCATGACCAGCTGTGGACACCAGTGTTCAACAACGGCATCGGTGCAGTACCTGCCGATCATGTTGGTTGCCATGTTGTGAATGGTCAGAAACGCTGCCGTTGCCGTACAGCCCTTGGCCAATTCTTCGACTATAAGGCTGGCATCCAATCGGCTCATGCCCAGGCCGCCGGCAGACTCCGGTGTGTACATACCCATAAATCCCAATTCGCCCGCCTGCTGCAAAGCCTCTTTAGGAAAAATGGATTGCGCATCCCACAACGCTGCATGGGGCGCCAATGCGCCCGCAGAGAAAGCGCGTGCGCTCGCGGCGAAGGCCTGCTGATCTTCCGATAGAGAAAAATCCATTTCAAACTCCTTGAGGAGAACGTAGCGTTAGAATTTTCCCATTACCGAACCGAACAACTCTTCGTCCGAGGGTAGCGTCTTAGTCACAGCCAAGGGCCTGGATACCCAGGTTTCGTTGATCAGATCACGCCATGTGATGTTGTGGTTCACGCTATTCCCTCCCCACGAGCCGCAGCCCAGGGAAAAGGTCTGGCGCATGCCATTCCATAGATTGCCCGAATTGGACGCCGACTGTGGCTGATTCACCATCACCCTCGAAGTGCGGGTTCCCTCGGCGAGCTTCATGATGTTGTCGTCGTTGTAAGAATAGATGCCGCAGCTGTGGCCCTGCCCCTGGTAGGCCTGGATTTTGTTGGTCAGTGCGATCGCCTCATCAATATTCTTCACTTTGTACAACGCCATGGTCACCGTCAATTTTTCACCGGAAAACGGATGATCGGGCCCCGCACCGGTTTCAGGAATAATGAGAAACTGTTTACCTTCGGGCAGGTCAAAACCGGCCTGGCCCGCAATAGTCACCGCGGGTTGCGCCACAATCTTGGCGTTGATATGACCGTCCTGCCACAGCACCTGCTGCAACTTGTCCTTCTCGCTGTTGTCGAGAACGTAACCGCCTTCGTGTTGTAACTTTCCCAGGAAGTCATCGTAGATCGACTCGAACACAATGACCGAATTGTCTGAGGAGCACGACGCCGCCAGATCAAGTGTTTTGGATATGCGGATTTTGTCAGCGGCCTCTTCCAGGTCAGCGCTGTCATCCACGGTGATCACCGCATTGCCAACACCCACACCCAGGGCGGGCGTGCCAGAAGAATACGCTGCGGTCACCATAGCGCCGCCTCCAGTAGCCAGCACCCGATCGCACTGCCGCATCAGTTCGTTCGTTCTATCCAGTGAGGGTACGTCGATACTCTGCACCAGGTCCGCCGGTCCGCCCAACGCCACGATAGCCTCGCGCATGTAGTCACAGATCATTTTGTTGGTCAGCTTGGCCCGTGGGTGTGGGGCAATAATGATCGCGTTGCGGCCCTTCACGGCTGAAATAGATTTGATCACCGGCGTGGCTTCAGGGTTAGTGGATGGTGATAACGCGCCGATCACACCAATGGGCTTGGCTATTTTGACGAGACAACGCTCCAGGTCCTCTTCGATCACACCCACGGATTTGTCATGGATGATGTCCATCAGAGTCGCGCGGGTTTTGCGGTGAATCTTGAGGTACTTACCTTCATAGTTGCCAAGCTGGGTTTCTTCCACCGTAAACCGGGCAATTTCCTCGGAGCGATCTTCGCGCGCCACGGCCCAGACCATGGCGGTAATCAGCTCATCCACTTGCTCCTGGGTATAGCTGGCTATCTGCTCCTGCGCTGCCCGTGCCCTGTCCATCATCGCAGCAATCTCTACCCGTGCGGCTTCCAGTTCAGTGTTGTCTTGCATTGTTATCTACTCCAGTTGATGCGGGCGGCAGCGCGACCTGCGGGTGTGCCAGTCCTGACAAGACTAGCTGATCAAATAGTGAGCGCCAGATTAACCGCCCGCGAGGCTAGGCTAAAGGGAGGAAATTGCGCTTAATATGGACTATATTGCGATATTAAATATCTCAGCTTCAGGAATCGTACCGTGAGCGCTCCCTCCAAGTGGCCATTGCCCGAAAACGGCGTCCGAGTTCTCACACCATCCTTTATGCGCAAAAAACTAGCGCGGCACCCTCTTGCCCGAGAATGCTATCCGACCGCAATGGGCTTCTACCCCAAGGCCACCGGGCATAGCATGGAACGCTCACGCCACGATGACAACCTGTTGATTTATTGCGTTGAGGGTATGGGAACTGCCCGGGCTGGAAGTTGGAGTGGCAAGGTCAGCGCCGGCGAAGTGTTGCTGCTACCGCAGGGGCTGGCCCACCACTACGAGGCAGACCACAGCGAGCCATGGACAATCTACTGGGTGCACTATCAAGGCAGCGCTACAGCGGTTTTTAATCAGTATCTGGGTTATCGGGAGGAACAACCCCCGATGAGTGCAGCCGGAGTGTCAGCGCCATTAATCGCGCACTTTAGAGGGTTGCTAGGAGCCCAGCGCACAGGCTACAACACGAGAGTATTTATTAATGCCGCCAACCAACTGCGGCACCTGCTGACACAAGTTGCGCTGGACATGCGACGCGCCAGGGCCAGCGGCCCACATAGCTTTAATCTCGAGGCGGTGCAAAGCCTCATGCACGAGAACATCGACCAGTCACTGGACCTGGATACACTGGCCGCCGCCGCGAGCCTGTCGAAGTACCATTTTTCAACCAAGTACAAGTCGCTGACGGGCTACTCGCCGATCAAACATTTTCTCAATATGAAAATGGAGCAGGCCTGTCAGTTACTCGACAGTACGGAGCTTAGTGTCAAAGGCGTGGCAGCGGCGCTGGGGTATGACGACGCGCTGTATTTCTCCCGCCAGTTTTCTAAAACCGTGGGGCTTTCGCCCCGGGCGTACCGGCGCTCAGTTCGACTCTAGCCGTTTCAGGTTCAGGTCTTGCGTCGTTAGGCTTTGGCAGCCAGAGGTCTTTCCGGCTCTTCTACCTGTTCCGCACTGGTCAGGTGCTTCATCAGCATGCCTCGCATCCATTGATGGGGCGCGCTGCGGGATGAACGGGTGTGGCGCATCAAAGACATTTTCCCGCGGTTGCCGCTGTGCGTATTGCGAATCATGCGCTGCAGCTCAGCTGGAATATCGTGACCGATAATACGCTCGCGGTACAGACCGCCTTCCTGAAAACCGGCGTTTGCTACCAACAGACTCTCGGTGCGCGATAATACGCCCACCGCTGAAGAAAACTGCGTGGTTTCCAGCACAACAGTACGGTGCACGCCATACTGGCCCAGCACATCGTCCACCATGGAAGTGTTCTGCCGGGTCAGACCGGGCAAGTACAAGCGCAAGTGTGGGTAAGCGAGAAAATCTTGCAGGGTCATTTCATCTTTAGACGCCAGCGGGTGCTCTATACCCATGTAGCAACGTGGCGCGATGGCCGCGATCGGCTCCGCCAGAATATCCCGCTCCGTCTCAATCGCCACAAAAGCCGCGAAGTCTGCCTCACCTTTTTTCAGCTGGTCCTGATAATCCGGCGGTACTTCCGCCATGATGATCTGCACATGCGGCGCCACTTTGGCTAGTTCCGACATAAGATTAGGCAGCAGGTACTCGCAGATGATAGGAGGCATGAGAAGCTTAAAGCTGCCGGCATAGGTCTCCGGGCTGAAGTCCACATCACCCAGCACTCTTTCCACTGTTTCCAGTAAGCTGGGCAGTTCACTCCCCAGCTCCTCAGCACGGGGTGTGGGTACCAGGCCATGGGCTGTGCGGGTAAATAACTCATCCTCAAATGAATCCCGCAGCTTCTGTAGCGTTTTACTCAACGCAGGCTGTGACACCGACAGGCGTTCAGCGGCCCTGGTGACATTGCGCTCTTCTAGCAATATCTGCAGTGCTACCAGTAAATTTAAATCCGTGCGAATCAGCTTCCGCGAAATCACCTAACTTCCCCCTAAGAAATAACTTTTGGTTATGTAGCTGATGCTAGCAAACGGACATACGCTGGAAAAGCCGACATATTTACATCGGGGT
>JBLFXU010000269.1:0-4914 GCA_047609575.1 Bacteroidia bacterium
GGGCACTCTGGTTGCGCTTGGCGCTGCAATATCAGGATTTTTGTTCCTGTTTCTGTTCACAGGTTTTGCCGTTAGCGCCTCCAACCACGACGCGGTGGGGCGGTTGTGTATGCAGCTTATACCGGCGCTGCTGTTTTTGACGGCACTGCTCTATACAGAATTGGTGGCACGTCAGGAAGCCGTCTAGCAGGCTGTGGAAGAAGAGTGTTTTTCGGCAGTATGCTACTGGCACATTGCTTTATCAGCAAAACCGACAACTGCAAATCGTTAACGTTGTGAGCAAAGTGAAATCGCGCTTGTCTCTTTGCGTGCGTTGAAAAAGTCAGGACAGCGTGCCGCTCTTTTCGGGTATCGGGTACGACTTTTTCAACAACTTGCTAGAGCTCAAAGCGCTCGCGCAGAAAATGTGAAATGCCGTCCTCGTCGTGGTGACCGATCACCGCGGTGGCCGCTGCGAGCACTTCATCCTTGGCATTGCTGGGGGCGTAGCATTCATCTGCCATCGCGAACATGCTCAAGTCGTTATCGCTGTCACCAAAACAAATTACCTGCGTGGCGCCTAGATCCCGCTTCAGTTCGGTCACTGCTGCGCCTTTGCTCGCCGCACTGTGGTGAATATCAATCCAGTACAGGTTCTGGCCTTCCAACGCCGGGCCCCCATAGGCCACCAGGTGATCTACTCCTGCGACCAAATCCTCCAGCGCGCTAATCGCCTCACTCGTACCCAGAGCACTGATATTGGTAATGTCCGCAAGGGCAGGTAAACGCTCCGTCGGCAACACTTCAAGGCCGCGATCATTGGCGAATATACCGATGAGCCGCTTTTCCGCATCGGTTTGCAGGGGCGTGTGATAAACCACATGCCGATTGCCCTCCTCCAGCGTAAAGATAAACGGCGTGATACCGATCTTGATGAAGGCCTCCAGAACATGGCGAATTTCATCCTGCGTCAGCAAATTGGTGTGGATGTAGGTGTCATTCTCCGGCCGCCACACGATGACGCCATTCTTGTAGATATGCGGTAGAGAGAAACCATGGTCTTCCAGTAGGTCTTTCGCGGCATGCAATGTTCTACCGGTGGCTACCGTGTAGGCGATGCCGCGCTCACGCAGGCTCGCGAGCGTGTCACGGGTGTGGTCTGACACCAGGGAGGCGCCATTAAGTAACGTACCATCAAGATCAAATACCACCAATTCCATGTGTTGCCATGCTCCCCTTGTTTTTGTCGTGCGCGTCGCATGCACAGTCTACTCTGCGGTGATGCCGGTTTCAGTGGCCTCTGACAAATCGGTAATGGTCAAAAGGTATACAGATGTATCCTTTCTGCCGAGCCAAGCCGACTCTACCATAGCCCCAACAGGATTGGTTTTTTACCGGTTGCACACCTCTCACGGAGTGCACAGGGTCGAGCCAGCGGAACAACAGCCCCCCCCCATTCGACGACCTATACGAACAACCCGATTCCCCAGTGCCTGGCACTGCCCATCGCACTGCCCATCGTGTTCGCATCGTTTGGTACGAGCGCTGGCAGGCGTGGGGCATTACCCGCATGGGAGATATTATGGCCTGCCGGAAGGAGGAACTTCTTTCCGGCGACTTCTACGATTGGGAATTCGCTCCGCAACGCCCTCGGCTGAAAAATGGAGCAACTGTGAACAGGCCATGATCGGCCACCAAACCTGCTGGCTGATCACCATCACTACTGGCTGGTGAGGTGAGGTGAGGTGAGGTGAGGCGTGTCACGGCACCCGCCTTTTCTCGCAATATGTTGGATGCCATCCAGGCCAGGATCTAGCCGAATGTGCATCAGTTGTTTGATGGTTTGGGAGCGCCAGAGGTCTTTGACTACAAGGTAGAAATCGCCGGTCACATTCCGTTTATCTCGATCACTCGCATGCTGGGCATCCCGGAAAAATTCTGGCCTGAGATCAAGCAGGTCATCATGGTCTTTACCGCTACGTGGAATCCCACGATCTCGGATGAAGAGTGCGAAAGTGCCCGGCAGGACAGCAACCGCGCCATCGACATTGTCCCGGCGCCGAGCCCTTGAACAGTGACCGCCGAGTTGATTTCACCTACACTGCGACCACGCCGCGCCCATTAGCAGGCGCTTTTGGTTATGAATAGAAAGACAAGGAACAGGTGATGGATAAAGCTAAACGTGCAGCAGATTCACCCTATGCAGTAGAAGTTGAATCGGGCGAGGCCTATTTCTGGTGCGCCTGTGGACTCAGCCAGAGCCAACCCTTCTGCGACGGCACACACAAAGACACAGGCTTCTCACCGGTACGCTACGACGCCACCGAAAGCGGCAAGGTGTTTTTCTGCGGCTGCAAGGAAACGGCCAGCCAACCATTGTGCGATGGCAGTCATAAGTAGTCTCATTTATAACGCTCTGCGGTAGATTCATGGAACGCTTCAAAAGCATTTTCGAACGGGCCTGCGATCGCAAAGGCGGCGAGCAGGCCATACAAGCCATGTTGCCAAAGGTTCGCAGTGAGCGTGCACTAGCGCGGACCACCGATGACCGCTGGCTCGCGCAGATGACTCTCTGTGTATTTCAGGCGGGCTTTGTATGGCGAGTGGTCAACCAGAAGTGGGATGGTTTTGAAGAAGCTTTTTTCGGTTTCCCCCCGGAAAAGATTGTCATGCTTAGCCCGGACCAAATCGACCGACTCTCCAGCGACACTCGCATCATCCGTAACCGCCAGAAAGTACTGAGCGTTCAGGCCAATGCCCAGTACATACTCGACATTAATCAAGAGCACAAAAGCTTCGGGCGCTACATCAGTCGCTGTCCCGCAGAAGATTTAGTTGGCCTGTTCATCGCACTGAAAAAAGGGGGTAGTCGCCTTGGCGGACGCACCGGCCAGCGCCTGTTGCGCAACATGGGCAAGGACACCTTTATCGTGACAGGCGATGTTGTGCGTTGCCTGCAGCGGGCAGGCCTGGAAATCAGCGACGAGCCCACCTCACAGCGTGATTTAAAACTCATCCAGAGCGCTTTCAACGAGTGGCATGAGCAGTCAGGCCTGCCCTACAGTCACATGAGCCGCATCTGTTCCATGTCATAAGCTGCGCTAGTCGGCCTAGGCAAGGTAACGGTTTGTCTCCGTTCACAACGGGCTCTCACACTTTCAGGGGGTGTAATCCCCAGGGTTTTGTGACTACCATCACAAAACGGGTGGCTTAGTCGCTGCCCCATAGGGGCAAGCCCTGCCCCATACAGAAATTTTCCTGCACGCTATAATGTCCGTTGTAGTCCCTGCTGAAAAAGGTGCTGTCATGGAGTTCGAGTTAGATCCAAAGAAGGATACGAAGGACAAGAAGGTGGGTGAAAAGTCCTCTTTCTATGTCCGGGATAAGAGCCAGTTTGAAGATGACCCCAATGATCCGAACGCCAAGGCCTATGCTGGCCAGGAGCGTCGTCGTCGCAATCGGCGCGGCCAAAAGGAACGCCGTGAGGAAGTTCGCTTTGAGCTAGACAAAGAAGACCGCCGCCAGCTTTCCGGACGCCGCAAGGAAGACAAAGTACCCGGTTTCTGGTGAAGAAACGGGGGCCTAGCGACTCTGCTGCGTGTAGCTCAAAAACACCATCGCAGACAACAGCAAAACAGCACCACCTTGATGCGCAGTAGCAACCAACACTGGCACATGCAGCAGCAAAGTACTGATTCCCAGCATCACTTGCACACACAGCATCAATACCAGAAGGACAGCACCCAGTCGCGCGCGCGACTCTGACGTATTGCGCCAGACCATCACCGCAAATGAACTGAGCAGCACAACCAACAGATAGGCAAACAGTCGGTGATTGAACTGGATTGTTGTCATATCTTCAAAGATTGAAAGCCAGGCTGGCGTCATGCTGTAAAGCCCGGGCGGGATTAGCCCCTCGCCCATCAGTGGCCAGGTAGGGTATATCACCCCTGCGTCAGTGCCAGCGACCAGTCCTCCGGACAGGATCATCAGAAAGACCAGCGCCACTAAGGCCAGTGACCCGCGGGCATAGCGACCTTTTTCTGTGCGCTCCAGTGACGTCGATATACTGGGCAAGAGATCAAAAACCAACCACAGCATATAGGCATAGAGGGCAACGGCAACACCAAGATGCGACGTTAAACGGTACTGGCTGACACGAGGGTTATCTACCAGGCCACTCTTCACCATGTACCAGCCCAACAGGCCCTGAAACCCGCCCAAAAAGAACAGGACAATAAGTTTGCGCATGTAACCAGGCCGCACCCGCCCCTTGATGGCAAAATACAGCATGGGGAAAAAGAACAGCATGCCGATGAACCGCCCCAATACCCGATGCAGGTACTCGTACATAAAAATGTACTTGAAGTCGTGCAAATCCATACCCTTATTGACCTGCAGGTACTCGGGGTATTGTTTGTACTTGTCGAACGTTTCCAGCCATGCCGCCTCTGACAAGGGCGGAATAATCCCCATCAGTGGTTTCCATTCGACCATGGACAAACCAGAGCCCGTTAGCCGCGTCATGCCACCGAGAATAATCATGCCAAAGATCACCACAGCACAAAGCATCAACCAGGATGCCACTTGGCGGTCATAATATTGCTGTTGCGTCAAAGTCATAATCAATTGCCGTACCGTAAACCTGTCTATGATAGCGCATTACCAGTGGCCAGCCCTAGATTTGCAGGCCTCTTACAACAACAAGCGCAGCCAGAAAGGCGCCTATAGGAAATCAGTCTTCGCGCCGGTGGCCAGTACGGCAGGCAGTCGCGTAGAATGCGCAGCCACGCCAATCACCAGAAATCACTCTATGCCGCTGCTACGTCTCGACTCAGTTCACCTGCACTACGGTGACAAGCCTCTGCTCGACGGGGTCGATCTAAGTATCGAACCCGGCGAGCGATTAGGCCTGCTAGGGCGCAACGGGGCCGG
>JBLFXU010000270.1:0-4914 GCA_047609575.1 Bacteroidia bacterium
GCGACGGGTTTAGTGCAGAGGAAGTGCTGACAACTCTGGAAGGGGAAGTGAATGGCGCTGAGCAGGCCAGCTTGATTTTTAAATGTGATGGCAGGGCTTGCGGACACCCCAATCAGTGGGCAAACCGTGTGTTTCGTCAGCGTCTGCTTTACGGTAGCGCTGATTTGCAGCGCTACCGGGTCTATGCATTCACTGGCGAGCAGCCAGGGCGGCTGATCTTATACAGTGCTTCGCGCTCGCCTAGTAGACAATATTTGCAGGCGCAGTGGCTGGAGATGGCGCCTGAAGCGATCGGGGCAGCGGCGCCCTAGCGCTAATCTAGCGCTTCAGTTGCAGCAGCGAAAGAAACTCATCCCGGGTTTTCTGTTCGCTGCGGAAAGAGCCCAGCATGGCTGAGGTCTTCATCAGGGAATTCTGCTTTTCTACACCGCGCATCATCATGCACATGTGCTGTGCTTCAACAATGACACCAACACCCTCGGCATTAGTGACTTCCATGATGGTTTGGGCGATTTGTCCGGTCAGGGATTCCTGGATTTGCAGGCGCCTGGCAAAAACGTCGACGATTCGCGCAACCTTTGAGAGTCCCAGAACTTTGCCGGTGGGAATATAGGCGACGTGGCATTTACCGATGAAGGGCAGTAGGTGGTGTTCGCACAGTGAATACACTTCAACATCTTGCACGATGATCATTTCACTCGATTCTGATGGGAAGAGCGCGTCGTTAACGACTTCCTCTACCGACTGATGATACCCGCGAGTAAGAAATGCAAACGCCGCAGCAGCGCGTTTGGGTGTGTCGACCAATCCGGGGCGTTCGAGGTCTTCGCCGACGGACTCAATAATTTTTGCCCAACTGTCTTCCAAGGCCATTACTCCGTACTTGCAGGGTAGGTTTAAAAAGCGTTTGCGATATTATCAACCCCATCTGGGCAGCGCAATCGTCCGTCCCGGATAACGCAGATTTATGACCACAGTCAGTTTAGGGTAATATCCAACAATGACAGAAGAACCCCATATTCCGCAGACCCTCGGCCAGGCCCTGCAATACTGTAGCGACACGCTTGCCGCCAGCGATGCCTTTTATGGACATGGTACCGACAACCCCTGGGATGAGGCGGTGCAGCTGGTGCTATCACTTGCCGATCTGCCAATGGATGCGCAGGAGGCTGTGCTGCCACACCCGGTGGATGCACATTTCCTGGCCAGGCTGAAGTCGCTCATGGGGCAGAGGATTGAACAGCGTATTCCTATGCCCTACTTGCTGGGCAAGGCATGGTTTGCCGGGCTGGAGTTTCTGTGTGATGAGCGAGCGCTGATTCCGCGTTCGCCTCTGGCAGAGTTGATCCTGTCAGAATTTCAACCCTGGTACGTGGGCGCCAAGCCGCAACGGGTGCTTGATCTGTGTTGCGGTGGTGGCTGCATCGGGCTGGCGGTTGCACACTACTATCCGGAACTGCATGTCGATCTGCTGGATCTGGATGAGGGTGCCTTGTCCCTGGCCCGGGAAAACGCCGCGCAACTGGGTGTGCAGGAGCGGGTTAGCATTGGGCAATCTGACCTTTTTAGTGCGCTGCAGAACCAGCAATACGACCTGATCCTCTCTAATCCGCCTTATGTCAACGCGGCGGATCTGGCTTCGATGCCACGGGAGTATCGTCACGAGCCGGAACTGGCGCTGGGTTCAGGTGAGGACGGCTTGATGCTGGCCCGGCGCATACTCGCCCAGGCGGGACAGTTCCTACGCCCTGATGGCCTGCTTGTTGTAGAGGTTGGCAACAGCGGAGAAGCCCTGGAGGAGGAATTTCCCGATGTGCCGTTTACCTGGTTGGAATTTGAGCACGGGGGCGACGGAGTTTTCGCACTGACCTTTCAAGAATGGCAAGATTACAAGGAAAGCCTAGTCCGATAACCGTATAATGCTCGGCTTGTTTTACCGCGATGTGAGAGCGTAATGGCCGGAAATACCATCGGCAAGCTGTTTAGTGTAACCAGTTTCGGGGAGAGCCATGGGCCGGCCCTGGGTTGCGTGGTGGATGGCTGTCCACCGGGAATGGCATTGTCTTCTGCAGATCTTCAGCCGGATCTGGATCGACGGAAACCGGGCACATCCCGTTTTACCACGCAGCGCCGCGAGGCGGATGAGGTGGAGATTCTTTCCGGCGTTTTCGAAGGCATGACTACAGGCACGCCCATCGGTTTGCTTATTCGCAATACAGATCAGCGTTCCAAAGATTACTCCAACATCATGAACACCTTCCGGCCCGCTCATGCCGATTACACCTACAACCAGAAGTACGGTTTTCGCGATTATCGTGGCGGCGGTCGTTCCTCGGCCAGGGAAACCGCGATGCGCGTTGCGGCCGGTGCGATCGCCAAGAAGTATCTCCATAGCAGGCACGGTATTGTGGTGCGGGGTTACTTGGCCCAGTTGGGACCAATAACCGCCGAGCAACTGAATTGGGATGCGGTGGAGAGTAACCCGTTTTTCTGTCCCGACCCGGACAAGTTGGACGAGTTAGAAACCTACATGGCAGACCTGAACAAACGTGGTGACTCTATTGGCGCGCGTATCAACGTGGTCGCCAGCGGCGTCATGCCAGGTCTGGGTGAGCCAGTGTTCGATCGACTGGATGCGGAAATCGCCTCGGCAATGATGGGCATCAATGCGGTCAAGGGTGTAGAGATCGGAGCGGGGTTTGCTGTTGTTGAGCAACAGGGTTCAGAGCATCGAGATTTACTCACACCTGAGGGTTTCCAGGGCAACAATGCCGGTGGTGTATTGGGCGGGATTTCAAGCGGCCAGGACATTACCGTAAGTATCGCGCTAAAACCTACCAGCAGCATTCGCCTGCCCGGTGCCACCATCGATCGGCAAGGTGAGGCCAGTGAAATCGCTACTCACGGCCGGCACGATCCCTGCGTAGGGATTCGCGCGACGCCCATTGCCGAAGCCATGCTGGCTATCGTACTGATGGATCACCTGCTGCGACACCGCGCACAGAATGCGGATGTGCAGTGCGAGACGCCTGTGTTGCCTGCTGCTGCGCCTGGCGATGACTCTGCCAGTTAACCCGCGCGGCCAACTCCCGTGAGTCGCGCGAGCCGCCGTTACCATAGAACCTTACTGTTATCGGTTGTCGCCATGGGTGCGCTGGTCTGGGTAGCAATGGATCAGTTCAATGTAAGCCGCGAGGAGGTTCTCGAGTTAGCGCTTACCGCCGCAGTTACCGTGGGCATAGCGATCGGCGGTGCCGCGTTGGTCACGGCAATTTGGCTGCTGCTGAAACATCTGGTCAAGCGGTTTTCTCGCGCTCGCCGGGCTGAAAAGTCTGGCGAAGGCCAGGATTAGAACTACGACGGTTCCAGCTCTATTTCCAGCGTCATTTGATTGGCAATGTCCTCTAGCCGCTCAGATAAATCATCCAGGTCACTGTCTTGTGGTACCCGCACGCTGATATTGGCGCTAAAGATAGCCTCTGCGCTCATTGGCGCGCGATTCACCGCGCTCTCCATTTCCTGCACATTAATTTGCCGCTGGGCTAGAGCCTGCGATATCTCCCTGACGATACCAGGTCTGTCAGGGCCCAGAACTGTGAGTGTGATGTCCCTGCCTGGACTGGGCGGCAGGGCGTCGCCACTGCTGCTGACCTGGACATTCAGCCCTCGCTCTGACAGCACCTCCAGCGCGGCTTCAAGGCTGGCGATCTGCTCTTGTGGCAGGGAAATCAGTATGAGACCGGCAAATTTACCACCCAGTTGTGACAGTCGGCTCTCGTGCCAGTTACCGCTGTGCCGCTCGATAATCTGGGACAGTTCTTCAACCAGCCCCGGTCGGTCGTTACCGATGAATGTGACGATGTAGGATGTATCCAAGGCCGCTTCCCCAATGGTGTTGCGAAGGCGTATATAATAGCGCGCATCACTGCCGATCAGAAGGAGCCAGCGTGCCCCAATTCATCAGGTTGCCTCCGGAACGCCTAGCCGCAGACAGTTTTCAGGGTCTGCTGGAAGAGTATGCCAGCCGCGACGGTACCGACTATGGCGAGCAAGAGCAGTCTTTGTCCGCCAAGGTAGGACAGCTGCAACTACAATTGGAAAATGGCTTGCTGTGGCTGCTTTACGATACCGAAGCTGACACCTGGGATTTGCTGCCCGCCGACCAGGCAAAACCATTGTTAGAAGATTGAACAAATGCCACATGACTCCGAACATGAACATTAGTCCCGACTACATTCTCGATGCCACCGGCCTTTACTGCCCCGAGCCCGTCATGTTGTTGCACAACAAAATACGGGATATCGCTAGTGGCGAAGTGGTGCAGATATTGGCGACAGACCCTTCCACCGAGCGCGACATTCCCAAGTTCTGCCATTTTCTTGGCCATGAATTACTTGGCCATGAGCAGGTCGATCACGGCTATCGCTATCTCGTGCGTAAAGTAGGCGAAGCATGAACGCGGGAATGGAGCGCTACGAGGAAGCGGCCTATAGAGCGCAGCGGCTAATCGATACCTTTGCGGATTGCTTTGGCGAGCATGAGTCCACCGAGCTTGTGGGTGGCGCGCAGGAGCCTTTATACCTGCCGGCACAGCAATCGGGCGAGTTACATCGTTTGTATTTCCGTGAGGACTATTTTGCCAGCGCCCTGCATGAGGTCGCCCACTGGTGTATAGCGGGAGCGCGCCGACGACAGCAGCATGAGTTCGGTTATTGGTATGCGCCCGATGGCCGTGACGAAGCACAGCAGAGGGCTTTCGAGGCGGTGGAATGCAAGCCGCAAGCGTTGGAGTGGTTATTCTGCCTGGCCTGCGCTTATCCTTTTCGAATCAGCCTGGACAATCTGGACACTACGGGGCAGGGCATGCCAGAGGCTGGCCCGTTCAAGCAGCACATTCTACGACAGGGCCTGCAT
>JBLFXU010000271.1:0-4872 GCA_047609575.1 Bacteroidia bacterium
AATGCAGACCGAATCTAGCAGCCCTCCTGGCGGCCGCTGCGCTATTGCCCCCGATGCACAACAGCGCCTCTACCGGGCTCTGAGGTGCAGGTGTTACGTGTATGGGGTTGCCCTGATACTCAAACACCCCACCGCGCAATGCCTGAATCAGCACTGCGATTTTTTCATCAAAGACCTTGCCACGACTCTCCCAGGACACATCGAACATTTGGTATTCCGTCTCGCGATAACCCAGACCCAGCGTGGTAGTAAATCGACCATCAGAAAGCAAATCCAGCACCGCAATGTCTTCGGCAACCCGTATTGGGTCATGCAGGGGCAATTGTAGAGCGCTGACATTGATCGCTACACGTCGAGTCACGGCTGACGCCGCCATGGCCATCAAGAGCGGTGAGCTGAGAAAACCATCCTCGCAATTGTGATGCTCGGAAAAACCAACCACGGATACGGGCTGCTCGTCGGCCCAGCGGGTCATCTCTATGCAGGCGCGGTAACGTTCCGCTGGGGAATCCGGACACCTGGGCGCAGCTCGCATATCGAACTGAAGAACAATAAGAGGCTGCATGCGGGACTCCACTATAGGCAATCTGGATACACTGGAATGACCCTGCCAACACCAATCCCCGAATGCCAGCCAAGCAGATCAATTCGGCGTAATAGTAACCTCTCCCGGAACATCTCGGGAGGGGCAGAACTGTTCATCTCAACACAGGCAATTGGCTCCTGCACTAACCGGTGAAAAACGCGCGAGCACCGTTGATTCCATCCCGATCGTGTTTAGATAGCTTGCATGTCCACGCTTGCTCTGGAATCGGTCAGCAAACAGTATGGGAATCTGTCCGCGTTGTCCGGGGTCAGCGTCTGCTTTCCACAAAACCTGACCACGCCGTCATCGGACCCAGCCGCTGCGGTAAGTCCACCCTGCTAAAACTCCTCAATGGCCTGGTCCAGCCCGGCAGTGCCCCGGTATTTGGCCAGGCGGGACTAAAACGACCTGCCCAAGATTCGCAGGCGCCTGGGCTACCCTGTCAGGGGCTCACGCCACGCCAATTGCTAGTGCGCATTGAGTTACCGCTGGCCATACCCACACTAACTCCAGGGGTAAAGACGGCGACGATAATCAGTATTGGCACAGCAACGCTGGCAGCATTTGTGGGTGCGGGGCCTGGCCGAACCGATCATCACCGGACTGAACCTGAATGACTATCGATTGATACGGGAAGGCGCGATTCCCGCCGCTGCACTCGCGATGACAACAGAGCTTTTATTAGAGCTGATCGAACGCACACTGATCCCGGCCCATCTGCGAAACCAGTAAGGATGCAACAAACGTCAGCGGAAAAACCTGCTAACCTTAGCACTCGAACTGACTCATCGACCGGCCCGGGCGCGCAAAACATCTTTCCAGCAAACAAAATCCAGCGAATGCGCGCCTTCACCGGTGACCTCGCCAATGGGCAGGTCACTGCCCGGGGGAATCCCTGCACGGTAGTGGTCGCCTCCACAAAGGCAGCCGCTGTGCCCATACGGAGCCCCGTCACAAGCGACATCACCCAGTGTTATACCTGGCCTAAGGGCGATCGAGCTGCACATGTCTCCTGTTACACCGCAGCGGGCACGCCGATTCTATGCTGTGGCCATGGCCTGCTGAGTTGCGCCGCAGTGTGGACATCCTACTGGGGCGGACAAGGATCGTTGCAGGCCGGCGAGACCACGCTCTTGTGTAAGTGGCAAGATGATGCACTTTGGTTGGGGTTTCCCAAGGTACCGAGCGCAGATAGCCCGGCGCAAAACAGCCTTGTGCCAGATTGGCTGGAGCCGCTACTCGCGGTGCCGGTTGTGTCCTGTAGAGAGGTAGGTGATACCCAGGGCTATTTGATCGCGGAACTGGAAGCCGATTGTGACCTGAGGAATCTTGAGCCACCTGGTGATTCACTCATTCAATACACTCGCCGTGCCCTCATTGTGACGTGCCGCTCAAAGGCGACAAGCTCAGAAGCTGGAGAGCGCTTTCATTTCAGATATTTTGCACCACAGTACGGCGTGCCCGAAGACGCCGCTACCGGATCTGCCATGCGCCTACTGACAAGCTATTGGCAGCAACTCGCAGTAGGAGGAAAAGTGCTAGCACTGCAGTGTTCCCCGGCCGGCGGTTGGTTGCGCGGCTGCATAACCCAAGACAGGGTCTGGATCGGCGGTGATGTTGAAGCGGAGGTTGGCACCAGTGTCTGAACAGATCACCCAGCTTTTTCGTGACACACGCTCTCAATCGGTGGTTTTGTGCGCGCCACTGAACAGCGAAGACTACACGCTGCAGGCAGAGGCATTTACCAGTCCGCCCAAGTGGCACCTCGCGCACACAACCTGGTTTTTTGAGACCTTTCTACTGAAGCCTTTTGCAGAGAATTATGCCACTCCCGAACCGCGCTACGAGGTCATGTTTAATTCGTACTACAACGGTATCGGGGAGCAATTCCCGCGGGGGCAGCGCGGACTGCTATCACGACCTACAGTGAGCGAAGTACTGGAATATCGTGCCCATGTTGACGCGGCCATGATGGTACTAATAAATGACCAGAGCCATTTGCAGCGCCAGACAATTCTTTCGCGCACAACACTGGGCGTGGAACACGAACGTCAGCATCAGGAACTGTTTTTCACTGATCTCAAGTATTCACTCGCCATCAACCCCCTGCTTCCTACCTATGTAGAGGTAGAGGCAGCCAGATCCCAGGCCCGCTCAGCAATTCGCTGGCATGTCTACCCAGGAGGACTAGTGCATTTGGGTTATGCCGGGGAGCACTTTTGCTTTGACAATGAACTCCCTCGCCACCAAGCTTTTGTGCAGCCTTTCGAGCTGGCTGACCGGCTCGTCACGAATGCCGAATATCAGGGTTTCATCGCCGATGGCGGTTACCAGCGCTCCGACCTGTGGCTCGCGGACGGATGGGAAGCCGTGCAAACTCAACGCTGGCAGGCACCCCAATACTGGATTGATAGAGATGGCGAGGAACTGGAGTTTACATTGCATGGTTTAGTGAACCGTTCGGCGAATACTCCCGTATGTCATGTCAGCGGTTACGAGGCCGATGCCTATGCTCGCTGGTCTGAGGCACGGCTGCCCACAGAGCAGGAATGGGAGTTGGCGGCCAGTGCAGAGCCAGATGCCAGTGAGGGCATTGATGGCGGCATTTACCACCCCCGGGCCGCGCCCGAACACACAGGTATTAAGCAGCTTTATGGTAGTTGCTGGCAATGGACCAGCAGCGCCTACTCTCCCTATCCCGGGTATCAATCTTCACCGGGTGCAATAGGCGAATACAATGGTAAATTTATGAGCAACCAGTGGGTATTACGCGGAGGCTCCTGCGTATCCAAGGCCGAGCAAGTAAGATCGAGCTACCGCAACTTTTTCTATCCTCCGGATCGCTGGCAATTCAGCGGAATTCGCCTGGCGCGCAACGCCAGTTCTAACTGACAGAACCAAGGACGAAACCAATGAAACCCGCCCACAGCGCAACCCCCAATGTGTACTTCCACGACGAAAACCCAAGTATGGGGGATAGCCGCGATGCACTCCTTGCCGGATTGCAAGCAACACAAAAAAAGGTAGATCCGAAATGGTTCTACGATGCCACAGGTTCGGAACTGTTCGAAGAAATCACCCGGTTGCCCGAGTACTATCCCACGCGCACCGAGATCGCTATTTTGCAAGAACACGCAGAGGCAATTAGCGAACACTGCGGGGCACAATGCGTGCTCATAGAGCCGGGAGCTGGCAGCTGCGAGAAGGCGCGGCTTTTGTTACCGCATCTGCAACCTGCAGCCTATGTGCCACTGGATATATCGGCGCAATTCCTGCAGGAAGCAGCCATAGCGCTTGGTGGAGAATACCCGTGGCTCAACGTACATGCGGTGTGTGCGGATTTTAACGAGGACTGGTCTTTTCTGGACGGCTTACCGGACGGGAAACGCGTCATCTTCTATCCTGGTTCAACCCTCGGCAACCTTGAACCGGCAGCGGCGCTGACGTTCCTGCGACGTGTTAGAAATATCATAGGCGAGGGCGGAGGCCTGGTGGTCGGCGTCGACCTGCACAAGTCCAGCGAACGTCTGACCGCAGCTTACAATGATGCCAGCGGCGTCACCGCCTCGTTCAATCTCAATGTGTTACACCGCCTCAATGAGTTGCTGGATGCGGAATTTGATGTGGACTCGTTCAGTCACCGCGCCTTTTATAACAGCGATGAACGGCGTATCGAAATGCATTTGGTCAGCAATAGCGTCCAATCGGTGTTATGCAAGGGCATTCAAATTGACTTTGCAGAAGGTGAAACCATCCACACGGAGAACTCCTACAAATACACCGTAGACGGGTTTACTGAATTGGCCCGCAGCGCAGGGCTCACGCTTGAGAAAAGCTGGCTAGACAAAGATCGACTGTTCAGTGTGCACTACCTGAGCGCCGATCTAACCTAGTCGAGCCCCAGGCAGGTCCGCTAACAAATGCTATAGCAGTTCGGCCAAAAATACGGGGATTACCCGGGTAGTATTAGCCTGATAATCTTCATACGGTGAATAGGCCTCAACGCCCGCAGCCCACAGTGACGCCCTCTCCTGCTCGTCGGTCACTTCCCGCACGCGCATGTCGAACACTTCCGTTTTGTCGCGAATGTGTACGTCCGGATTTGCTCGCAAGTTATACACCCACACTGGGTTTTTTGGCTGACCTCCCATCGAGCCAATCAGTACATAGCCGCTGCCTACCTTGACGCGCATGAGAGGGATCTTCCGAATACCTCCAGACTTATTGCCCGTATGTGTGACTAAAATACAGGGCATGCCGGTGTCCATCAGCGTTGTACCCTCGGT
>JBLFXU010000272.1:0-4841 GCA_047609575.1 Bacteroidia bacterium
GGCACCTCCGCCGAGTTGATACTGGTCATCGGCACGTTAGATGGCAACGCCGCCGCCTTCATTGTCGAAGGCACTCCCAACGGCTTAACCCGCACCGCCGAGGCGAACATGGGCCTGCAAGGTGCTGAGCTGGCAACCCTGACGTTCGATAATGTGCAGGTTCCCGCCGACGCAATACTCGGTGACGGCGACTTCGACTTACAGCGTTTCATCGACCTGTCACGCATTGGCTTGTGTGCACTTGCCGTGGGTACATGCCAGGCAGTACTGGACTACGTTATCCCTTACTGCAATGAACGCGAAGCATTTGGCGAGGCTATAACCAACCGGCAATCCGTAGCCTTCATGATTGCGGATATGGCAATCGAGCTGGAGTCCATGCGACTGATGACCTGGCGTGCTGCCTCGCTGGCCGAACAGGGCCAGGATTTCCACGAGCAGGCCTACCTCGCAAAACAATTCTGCGCCGAGCATGCCATGAAGATCGGCACTGACGGTGTGCAGCTCCTGGGCGGTCACGGTTTCTGCTGCGAACATCCGGTAGAACTTTGGTACCGCAGCTTGCGCGCCATCACAACATTGGAAGGTATGGCCAGCGCCTAACTTGCGAATCCACTATTGAAGGAATACAACAATGATCAATTTAGAACTTTCAAAGAAACATCAGGAAACCTTCGAGCAAACCATGATGCTCGCCGAGCATATGATGCGCCCCTACTCGCGTAAGTATGACAAAGAAGAACACGCCTACCCGAAAGAAATGGAAGAAGTGTCCAAACTGATCGGTGGTGCCCGTTCCGATGCAACTGCGAGCCCCAAAGAAAAGCCGCCTGCAGGCACCGTGGTGAACGGCGGCAACATGGGCGCGGTCGTGGGCCTGTTTGGCTTGTGTTGGGGCGATGTCGGCCTGTTCCTTGGCATGCCCGGCTCGGGTCTTGGCAATGCGGCCATTAGTGCTGTGGGCACACCAGAGCAAAGAAAAAAGTATGGCAGCAGCTATGCGGCTATGTGCATCACTGAACCCGGCACAGGTTCTGACTCGGCCAACATCAGCACGACCGCAGTGCGTGATGGAGACGAGTGGATTCTCAATGGCGAGAAGATCTACGTGACGGACGGAGAACGTTCAGACACATTGGTGGTGTGGGCGACACTCGACAAATCGCTAGGCAAAGCGGCAATCAAATCTTTTATCGTTGAGAAAGGTACGCCTGGCTGTGAGGTCGTTCGTCTGGAGCACAAGCTGGGCATTCGCGCGTCCGATACGGCTACCATCAGTTTCTCAGACTGCCGCATACCCAAGGACAACATCCTTGGAAGCGCTGAAGTTGCCACCGACGCGGAAGGCCGCAAAAAAGCGTTCGGCGGTGTCATGCAAACCTTCGACAACACACGTCCGCCGGTTGCCGCGATGGCTATCGGTACCTCTCGTGCAGCCCTCGATATGACACGCGAGTTGCTGAGCGCCGAAGGCATAGAGCTCAAATTCGACAAGAAGCCCGTCAACCTGAGCGCTATAGAGGCGGAATTGGTGCGCATGGAAAGCGAATGGACTGCCGCACGACTGCTGGTCTTAAAGGCTGCATGGATGGCAGATAACAAACAGCCCAATTCCATGGAAGCCTCCATGTGTAAAGCCAAGGCAGGCCGTGTTGGCAACGACATCACCCTGCGTTGCGTTGCGATGTGCCAGAGTCTTGGCTACAGTGAAGACCGGCTATTGGAAAAGTTTGCCCGTGACTCAAAGATTCTCGACATCTTCGAAGGCACACAGCAGATCCAGCAGTTGATCGTGGCGCGACGCGTGCTTGGCAAGTCGTCCTCCGAGTTGAAATAAACTCGCGGCGCCTTCTATGACATCGCAACTGCCATGACCCGGCAACTGACCCGCCAGCAGCTCACAGTCCTGATCCTGGGACTGATGGCTACTGGCATAGGTCAGTCTCTGGTATTCGCGATTCTGGCCCCTCTGGGACGCGAGGTTGATCTCAGCGAATTGCAGATCACTTCTATGATCGCCGTGTCCGCACTCATCTTCGGATTGGCCTCGCCGCGCTGGGGACGTCTCAGCGACCGGGTAGGCCGCAAGCCCATTATCATTACCGGCCTGGTGGGCTACACACTGGGCACCATTGTTTTTGCCAGCGTGTTCTATGCAGGCCTTACGGGTTTACTCAGCGGCACCTTGCTGTACGCCGTGCTGACAATTACGCGGTGCATGCAGGCCGCCATTATGTCTGCGACCAGTCCAGCCTCTACTGCCTACGCTGCAGACAACTCCAGTCCGGATCAGCGCACCCGCACGATGGCCCGCCTGGGCACCGCAAATAGCCTGGGCACGATACTGGGTCCCGCTGTGAGTGGCGCACTGGTGGTGTTTGGCCTACTGGCGCCCCTGTACTTCGCCGCCGGATTAGCAGCCCTTTCTGCGTTGTTAATCAAGCTGAAGCTACCCGTCACCGATGCCAGCAGGCGCAAAGAGCGCAAGCTTAGTGTCCGCCTGCGCTACACCGATCGACGGATTGCCCTGTTTCTGGCCACCGCTTTTGGCCTCTTCATTGGGTTTTCAGGTATACAACAGACGCTGGGATTTTCGCTGCAAGACAAAATGGGCTTGACCGGCATCGAGACAGCCCAGCTAACGGGTGCCGCGTTGCTGGTGTCGGCGGTGTTTACCCTGTTGATTCAAGTGACCGTGATGCAGCGAGTTAACCTGAAACCCGCGCATTTTGTTCGTTTGGGCTTACTGTCTTTATTGATAGGCGCCGCAGTGATTTCCGTGTTCGAAACCTTTGCTGTTTTGGCCGTTGGCATGGCTTTCATGGGCACGGGTATGGCGCTGTGCATGCCGGCGATTTCTGCGGGGGCTTCTCTTGCGGTGACCACCGAAGAACAGGGCGGCGCAGCTGGCTTGGTAAGCTCCTGCCCGCCGCTGGGCTTTGCCGTGGGCCCAATCTGCGCCGGCGCCCTCTATCAAATCGACGGATCGCTGGCGCCCTTATTCAGCGCTATCGTTTTCTTCGCGGTCCTTGTTCTACACGTTGTCGCCGACCGCTAGGGGCGTCTTACACTCGAAAAGCCCAGCAGCGCAGAACCAACAATCCGAAGAAACATGCGGCTCTGGTCTGTCAGTAGCATCCAATCAAGTCTGGACGTGCGCAGCAGGCGGACCCGGGAATGGGCTTCAGACCAGTAACTTTTCCAGCGCTCGACGCAGTGAATCGGGAATAGGGACTGAGCGATTTTCCGCGCGTTCCACAAACACATGTACAAAGTGACCATGGGCGGCGGCCTGCTCTTCACCTTCTCGGAAAATTGCGATGCCGTACTGCACCGAGCTGCTGCCCAAACGGTCCACCCTTACACCCGCCTCGATAGCTTCAGGGTAGGTAATAGGCGAGTGATACTCGCAGCCTGAGTTGACCACAAAACCCACGATCGTGCCGTCGCTGATATCCATACCACCCTCTTCGATCAGATAGCGATTGGCCGCCGTATCAAAGTAGGAGTAGTAGGTGACATTATTGACATGGCCGTAGATGTCGTTGTCGGACCAACGGGTAGAGATCGGGTAAAATATTTTGTAATCGCCGCGCGCCGGTACTTGAGCTTTACTCACGCCCCGCTCCTGTAGGCAGCACGGTAGATCGCCAGCGCATCTTCATAGGCTACATCGCGCGGATTGTTGATCAACAAACGCTGCTGCAACATTGCATCCTGAGCAAGCATCTCCAGATCGGATTCCTTCACCTTGGCCTGTTCCAGTGTTGCCGGCAGCTTCACATCTTCAATCAACTGACGCAGATGATCGACCAGCGCCTGGGCCTTTGCCTCATCGCTACCCGGAACTGACTGGCCAATTACAACCTCCGCCAATTCGGCATAGAGAGAGTTTGCCTGCGGTGCGTTAAATTCCAATACCGAGGGCAGTACCAGCGAATTGCTCAGGCCATGAGGGATATGGTAATGACCGCCCAGTGGATACGCCAGCGCATGAACGGCCCCTACCGGTGCATTGGCAAATGCCTGCCCGGCAAGACACGCTCCCAATAGCATGCTTTCGCGGGCGTGCAGATTGCTGCCCTCATGCACCGCTGTGCGAACATTGGCAGATAGTAACGCCAGCGCATTAATCGCCAGATTGTCGGAGAGTACATTCTTCTTGTGCCGCGAGGTATACGCTTCGATGGCGTGCACCATTGCATCCACACCCGTCATCGCCGTGACCGGCGCTGGCAAACCCAATGTCAGGTTTGCATCCAACACGGCGACGTCAGGCAACAACACCGGTGATGAAACACCTGCTTTGGTAGTCTCACCCGTGGTTATCACAGCGACTGGCGTCACCTCCGAGCCTGTACCCGCAGTGGTGGGAACCAAAATCAGCGGCAAGCGCGTGCCCGTCACCTGGCCAACGCCGTAAAGCTCCGGTAACGACTGCTCTCCCCCCAGCAACACAGCGACCACCTTTGCCACATCCATGGAGCTGCCACCGCCGACGGCCAACACACCGTCAACACCTGCGTTGCGCGCCTGCTCAGTTGCGCTCAGAACCGTCTCTTCTGGCGGATCTTCACGCACCTGGTCAAAGACGAGTACCGGCAGACCAGCTGCTTCCAGCGCTGCAAGCACCGGTTGCACCAGACCAATGCTCATCAGGCCCGGATCAGTCACCAGCAGCGGGCGCGCAATACCCAGCGCACGACACTGATCGGCGAGATTGAGGGATGTATCGGGGCCGGAGATAATCCGGCCCACTGTATTGAACTCGAAGCCCTGCATTGCGAACCCCTGCTGTGGCGTTTTTAGTGTCTACCTGGAAGTAGATTCTAGGTAGTGAT
>JBLFXU010000273.1:0-4822 GCA_047609575.1 Bacteroidia bacterium
TCCGCATCGCCCACATCCTCCCCGGTCGTAACATTGTCCAGCATGCCACCACCGGTCTGCCGAGCGTAACCCAACTTACCGGCGAACATTTCGCCTAAAGGGAAGTTAACAACGGTTTTATAATCAACCAGCTCATCTGTACCCGCTGTGCCTTCGAACTTCACGCCGAGCTCGCCCGTTGGCCTGGTACGGGTGACATTCATCACACCACCAGTTGTGTTGCGACCAAACAGCGTGCCCTGAGGGCCACGCAAAATTTCGATAGACTGAAAGTCGAACGTGTTGCGCATGGACCCGTTAACAAAAGACAAGGGTACGCCATCGATCACCACGCCAACCGCGGGATCAAATGAGCGCTCGACTTCCTGGGTACCCACACCTCGAATGTAAATAGATGCGCCTGCTGGAGACACGGAAACCGAGTCGATAACCAGGTTAGGTACCATACCTTCCAACTCACGGACATCTCGAATATTCAAGTTATCGAGTGACGTGCCGGAAAAAGCGGTCATTGAAACAGACACGTCCTGCATCGACTCAACCACCTTTCGAGCCGAAACGAGCGTCTCCTCGAGCACGGCTTTGTTGATGACACTGACAGGGACGGGGGCTTCTCCACCAGGCTCAGCGGCAACCAAAGGCGCAGCTATGCCGGCAGCGGCTAGCGCGACAGCGGTTGATAAAAGGGTCTTGCGGACATAATTGGACTGCATGATTTGCTCCTGCCTGGCCGCTGAGCGGCGCATATTATAATAATGGCAGTCCAGTCGCTGAGAACCGCGGCCAGCACTGCCAGCAAAATAAATCAGTCAAGACTGACTTTTTCCAGTATTAAACGCCGGGGCATCCAAATGCAACCCTGGAGCTTCCTTAATTTTCCCAGACACCAATATAGCCCTATTTTTATTAAGGTCAAGCGGTGTAAAGTGCAGATTATCATCTGCCTCTGAGTCGGCCCTAGCGGCCGGGCGCAAGCAGCGCCAGCAGTGCTTCATGCGGCCCCATCTCACCGTCCGGTCGAAACGGCTGAATGGCGACATGATCAGCACCGGCGTCCCAATGGTCCTGAATACGCTGCCGAATAGCTGTCTCATCGCCCCATGCGACAATGGCATCCACCAATTTATCCGAGCCACCATTCTCGAAATCTTCTACCTCGAAATCCAGCTCTAACAGGTTATTGCGATAGTTGGGGAGACCGATATAGGTGGCCATGTGCTGGCGTGCTATGCGCCGCGCTTTCTCGGGGTCCGTCTCCAGTAACACCATTTGCTCAGGGCACAACAGCGCATCCGGGCCAAGCGTTATCCGGGCCTTCGCCGTATGCTCGGGCGGCACAAAGTAGGGATGGGCACCGTGGGTTTTTTCCGCAGCAAGCTTCAGCATATTGGTGCGCAGCGCGGCGAGCACAATGGGCGCCTCTTCTTCGGCCGGCACGGACATGAACAAACCCTGCTCCATCGCCTCCAGATAGTTACGCATAGTCGTGACGGGTTTTTTGTATTCATGGCCGCGGATATCGCTCACCAGCGGCGCATGGGAAACACCCAAACCCATGACAAATCGTCCTGGGGCCAGCTCTCCCATTGTTCGTCTGATGGCATTCATCGACATTGGGTCGCGCGCGTAGATATTGGCAATTCCAGTGGCAAACACCAGCTTGTCCGTCTGCGCAGACAGATAGCCGATAATACTGAACGGATCACGCCCCACAGCCTCGGGCAACCAGAGGGCGCCGTAACCCCACTGCTCCAGCCGCACCGCGAAGCTTGCCACTTCGGGCCCAGTCATGCCGTCAATAAAGGTCCATACGCCCAATTTACCTAATGATGTCGCCACTTTTTCTGATCTCCTGTTCTCGTAACATGCCTGTTACCAACACGGCTGACCAATATGGCCAAGCAAAGACAATTTACACGCTGTGCAATTCAGCACAACTTTACCGCTCTGGCAAGCCCGACACACGCAAGACAGACCCGCTCCCGCTGGGCTAAACTGACTCGCCATGAAATCTCTCGATGACTATCGCTACACGCTGCAGACGCGCCGACATATCCGGCAGAATCTCAAATTGTTCCCGGTTCGCAGCCAGCCGCTGGACGAGCTAAGGGCCGCCGCAGTTGCGCTGACACTGGTAGAGCAGGCCGGCGAGCCGGCACTGGTACTAACGCGCAGGGCAGGCAGCCTGAGAGCACACAGCGGTCAATGGGCACTGCCTGGCGGGCGTATCGACGCAGGCGAAACACCGGAGCAGGCTGCTCTGAGAGAATTGCATGAAGAGGTCAACCTGAAATTACCACCGCGCAGCGTCCTGGGTAGGCTGGATGATTACGTCACGCGCTCTGGTTATCGCATAACACCGGTGGTGGTCTGGTCGGGATTAAAGGAATACACGCTGCAGCCCAACCCTGACGAAGTTGCCTCGATACATTCGACGGGGTTTTCTGAACTGGCCAACCCCGATGCACCGCAATTTGAAACCATTCCACAAAGTGAGCGCCAGGTGCTGTCAATGAAACTCAAGGCTGATCACATCTACGCGCCTACCGCCGCCCTGCTCTACCAGTTTCGCGAAGTGGTTCTTCTTGGGCGCGCGACCCGTGTAATAGACTACGATCAGCCACTGTTCGCCTGGCGTTGAGTACCTGGACAAGCTCTCCAACGCCGCGCCCACGGCGTAGACATATCCTCATAGACCGGAATATTCAGCAGGAAAACCGGGACTACGAACGTAACGCCGCTTGTCATACCGTAAGCGTGACCGGGCAACACCAGTTCTGTTGCCAGCGGCTGACTTTGTCGGCAGCATCCTGAGCAGAGAAATCTACTGTAACAGGAGAGCCAAAACCGCGAGTGTTATTGATACAAGCCGCATTGAGCGCACCGTAGGTGAGGCCCTCTATTTCCGCCGTCACAAAAACCACCGCGCCACATCCACCACACTCGTGGAACATCGCAGTACCGCTGCCGTGCCGCACCACATTGTGCATCTCTGGCTGGTGAATCTGCACGGTAAAAGCAGAACCGGATTTTGAAACATAAGCCGCACCCTTGCCCCGGCAGTACTCGCACTGACAGGCTCGAGGTACCAGACTGAGGTCCACGGTCTGCCAGACCAGCTCGAAATTTCGACAAGGGCAATGACCACGCAAACTCATCTTCACTTTCCTTACTGATGCCCGGAGCCTACAGTCTATACCAGACTCAAACAGACGGTAGCGGCTGATCCGGGCGCGCTCGAAAGATCCATCACCAGGCCGCCCGCCATACAGCAATTCCACTGACCGACTTAGACATTACAATTGCCAGATTCGAAGGCCAACAGTACAGTCAGGGCACCCGCTAAAAATCCGCATTCACCTTACACGCAGCACGCTGGAGACCAACCCATGGACATTCGCCTTTCTGAAGCCCCGCAAGGGCCTCTCAAAAACATCAAGGTTGTGGATATTACCGCGATGATCACAGGGCCACTGTGTGGCCAACACCTGGGCGATTTGGGTGCCGATGTCATCAAGATTGAGCCAACCCATGGCGAGGTCGCGCGTTGGATGTCACCGCCCCAGAAAGCCGGTCTGAGCGGCTTCTACGCACAACAGAATCGCAACAAGCGCAGTATTGCCATCGATTTAAAAACCCCCGAGGGTATCGCCATCGTGAAGAAACTGGTGGCAGAAGCGGACCTGCTGGTGGAGAACTTTCGCCACGGCGTCGCTGATCGACTGGGCCTTGGCTACGAAGACCTTAAGGCTATCAATCCCCGGTTGATTTACCTGGCCATTACCGGCTTCGGGCCCACCGGCCCCTATGCGGATCGTCCCGTCTATGACCCTATCGCACAGGGTCTCGTAGGAGGCTGTTTCATACAGGGCATGGCATTTGGTGGACGCCCACAACTTATACAGTCCGCTATCGTGGACAAGACCACGGCCCATGTTGCAGCAGGTGTTGCACTGTCTGCGCTGTACGCGCGCGATTGCAATGGCGGCACAGGCAAAGGCCAACGCGTAGACGTACCCATGATCGATGCCTGGGCCGCCTGTTCGCTTTCCGACATGATGCCAGTCGATACCTTTGTCCCCAATGACATGCCCGACCCGGAACCCCTTGCCGTACTGCGTACTTTCGCAACACTGGACGGCTACGTGGTGGGCATGGCGCTGCAGGACAACCACTTTCAGGGATTCTGCCAGGCACTGGACTGTCCTCAGCTACTGGAACGCGCGGGAATGCGCAATGTGGGCGAGCGCATTAGCGACTTCGGACCCTGGCTGGACGCGATCGGCGAAGTCATGAAAAACTTCACCAGCGCGGACCTGTTAGCGCGGCTAGACGCCGCCGGAGTGCCTTTTGGACCGGTAAAAACCGTGCGCGAATTTGCCGAGGACCCCCAAGCGAAAAATAACCGCACGGTGTTCGATGCAGAGCATCCAGATGCCGGCACCATGCGCTACATACGCTATCCTGGGCATCTGTCGGAAACCCCTGCTGCCCTGCACAGACACCCACCGCGGCTGGGGGAGCATTCGGAGGAAGTGTTACGCGAGGCTGGTTTTGCGGACGCCGAGATTGAGCGCCTCATCAGCGACGGCGTGGTAGGAAAAATGTAAATTCGCTCGTAGGTGCGCACCTGCGCCAGCATTTCCACACAGTGCTGGCTAAAACGGCTGCGGCGCATCAGAACTAGAAAAAGGTGGCGCAGCTGCTCACGGCTTCAGAAAAACAATCCATGTGCCACGCCTCTGGGAATCCATCACTTACAAAACTGAAATGGGCTCGGGCATCGTTTATGTAAGTGACTTCAACTTAGACTTCAACTTAG
>JBLFXU010000274.1:0-4732 GCA_047609575.1 Bacteroidia bacterium
GACGTCGCCAGACGAGCCTGTACAGGGATGTACGCTTTTTGGTGCGGCAGGCGTCCCTGGTCCCCGGTGACACGCTAGCTCTCGTGCTCCGTGACCTATAAATATTTTCAAACTGATCCACTACCGCCCGTTTAGTTGGCTGGCAACAAAATTTAGGTCGCAACCCTCTATACGGGTTCTTTCTAAACAGAATCTGCTGTATAAATCTTATCCAAGTTTTTTCACTCCGTTAGTAACCATAGCGCCTGAACCCAGGCTGTATTAGAAGGGATATCGAATGATCCAGGTCCATGGTGTGCACGGCTCACCTTTTGTGCGCAAGGTACTCATAGCGCTACGCATCAAGGGAATAGAATATGAACAGATTGCGCAGATGCCCTTTATGCGCGATGCCGAATATCGCAAAATTAACCCGTTGGAGAAGGTTCCTACGCTGGTAGACGGTGACTTGAGTCTGGGTGATTCCAAAGTGATTTGTCGTTACCTGGAGGCGGCTTATCCTGCGGTGCCTCTATACCCTGCCGACATCAATGCGCGCGCGATGGCCGACTGGTACGAAGAGCTCGGTGGTTCACGGCTTAGCGATCTGGGCGCAGGCATCTTCTTCCAGCGCTTTATGCGGCCTATGGCATTCAAGGAAGAGCCTGATGAGGAGTTGATTACAAAGATCACCACCAAGCAGCTGCCCCCGGTGCTGGATTACATAGAGTCACAAATGCCCGCAGAGGACTTTCTGTTTGGCGACTTCACTATGGCTGATCTTAGTCTGGTAAGTCCCATGATTAATGCGGGGTATGCGGGCTACGAGGTCGATGCACAGACCTGGCCGAAGTATGCAGCCTTCGTGCAACGGGTCAAATCGCACCCGGAGGTTGATGCCATACTGCAGGCCGAGGCCAAAGCCCTAGGCCTGAGCTGAGCTGAGCTGAGCTGAGCTGAGCTGAGCTGAGAGGCGAGCTCGCTATTACCCCGGAGAATGAAGTGTCAGAAAAAGACCTACCTATTTGTGTTGTGACGGGCGTCGGCCCGGGTACTGGCAGTGCGCTGGTGCGAAAGTTTGCCCAGCGTTATCGCGTGGCGATGATCGCTCGCAGTTCACAGTGCATGGACGAGCTGGCGCAGGTGCTACCCAATGTACGGGCCTTTATCTGTGATGTGTCGGACGAAGAGGCATTGCAAGATACCTTGGAGGCCATTCGTCAGTATGGGCCTGTCCGTGTGCTGATTCACAATGCAGTACGCGGTGGTATGGGCGATGTATTGAGCATTGAGCCGCGGCAGTTACGTCGCAGTTTTGAGATTAACACCATGGCGCTGCTGCATCTGGTACAGGGGTTTGCGCCGGATATGGTGGCAGCCGGGGAGGGTGCTATCCTGGCTACAGGCAATACGTCTGCGTACCGTGGCCGGCCGAACTTTGTCAGTTTTGCTCCTACCAAGGCAGCCCAGCGTATTCTTCTTGAATCCACCGCTCGCTTGCTGGGCCCCAAGGGAGTGCATGTCGCCTATGTAGCGATTGATGCTGCCATCGATGTGCCCTGGACGCGGGAAGCCTGGCCCGATGCCCCGGACGACTTTTTTGCCAAGCCCGACGACATAGCAGCGGAGTGTTTCCATATTGCGCACCAGCCCAAATCTACCTGGACCTTCGATGCGATGATTCGGCCGCACGGAGAGGTCTGGTAGATCTTCCCCGTGCTGACCAGACCTCTTTATCAGACCTCTTTGTCAGACCTTTTTGTCAGACCTCTTTATCAGACATAGATGACCGCACCTCCGTCGATACGAATATTCTGGCCGTTAATAAATCCTGCTTGTTCGCTGCACAAAAAAACCACTAACTGAGCAACCTCTTCGCGCGTGGCAAGGCGGCCGCAGGGGTTGGGGAACTCCTCGTCTACAATATGCTTGAGAATGTCTTTCCAGTTGTCTCCCCAACCTTTTTTTGCCGCCCGGGCGCGATAGCCTGCTTCCAGGTCCGGCGTGTGTATCAGCCCAGGTGACACCGTATTTACGGTAACACCCGTTCCTGAGAGCGCCTGCGACAAGCTCACGCCCATGGTCGCCAGAGCGCCCTTGGCGGCATAGTAGTGGGGCATGATGTGCCCCGGCCGATGTGATCCGATGGTACCTAGATTGATAATACGGCCCCAGCCCGAATGTTTGAGTGTGGGCAGCAGGCCCTGAACGAGGCGTGCGATGCTCAGAACATTTTTCTGATACATCTCGAGCCAGGCATCGGTATCGGCATTTTCCCATGTGGCGAAGGAGGCGGTGCCATAGTTGTTGACCAGGATATCTATGTTCAGATGTTGCTCAGTAATGGCAGCCAGTACGGCCTCGCAGCCGGCCTGCGTGGCAATATCGCCCTCCACGCCGATTGCATTGGGTAGCGTGTTGGCCACCTGCGCAGCGCTACCATCAGCCTCATTGGCGTGAACGATTACCCGTGCCCCGCTGTCACTGAGCTGCCTAGCGATGATTTCGCCCGTATTGCGATTGGCGCCACTGACCAACGCCGTCCTGCCTTCTAGGCTTATCTGCATGGCAAAGTGCTCCGGGTTATTTCCCCACGGCGGGGGTGATGGTAGATTAGCTTTTTGTAGGCGCTCCCAATTGCGCCCAAGAAGGAGTTTTAAGCATGTCACGAAAGCTTGTGTTGTTCGTTTTCATTATGCTCGCGCCCATGGCGGTGCTGGCCGATGCGCTGCGAGTGGGTATGTCAGTTGATTATCCTCCATTGGCCTATAAACAGGAAGGTCGTGTTGTCGGCATTGAGGCGGATAATGCCCTGGCGGTGGCGAAGCTTTTGGGGCGCGAGTTGAAAATTCTGGAACTGCCTTTCGAGGGCTTGATTGCGGCACTGCAAGACGGACAGATCGACATCATCATGTCGGGTATGAGTATTACCGCGCAGCGCAGTGAGCAGGTGGTGTTTGCCGAGCCCTTTCTGGATATTGGCCAGATGGCCATTACCCTGACCCGTAAGGCGGGGCGATTTGCCAAGCCCTGGGCGATTTATCAGGATGATGTGAGGGTAGGTGTAGAACCGGGAACTACAGGTGCAGCGTTTGCCGAAGAAGAATTACCCAATGCGCAGATCGTACATTACGCCAAGCCCGATGAAGCGTTCAACGGATTGCGCAAAGATGAAGTGGATGTCTACATCCACGATGCCCCCACTAGCTGGCAGTTAGCTAGACAGGACGGCAATAGGGATCTGATCAGTCTTTACCACCCCCTTACCTCGGAGCAACTGGCCTGGGCGGTGTCGCAAAAAAAAGCAGCATTGATAGTCGATATCAACCGCGCACTGGCCAAGTTGAAGAGCAACGGGACCCTGGGTTATATCCTCAACCGATGGATACCGGTACGAGTAGAGGTGAAATAGAGGTGAAGTAGACCGGGCGGCGAATACGCCCGGTCTGTGTATTGCGCTATTTACAACTCTGTTCCACATTGTTTCTGGCCCGATTTATTCGCTAGCGACGTGCTGCTATGCTGTTGTTTCTAAAGCCCCACCGCTACTAACGAGGATGTCTGTTGATGTTGAATGTACCGGGCAAGTTGTCTGATCTATCCAGGGAATGGCTGCAAGAGGCATTGGGAGTGGCGGTGCAAGATTGCCGGGTGGTCGATGCCAACTCTGGCACCACGGGCCGCGCCGTGCTGGAGATCGACGCACCGGAAGAGGCCAATTTGCCGGCAAGGTTGTTCGTGAAGCTGCCACCTACCGACGAAATGCAGCGCGCCTTTGTGACGGCTACAGGAATGGGTAAGACAGAGGCACAGTTTTACTCCTCGCTGTCCAGCGAAGTACCCGTGCGAGTGCCAACCTGTTACTACGCGGCTTCCGACGAGGCCGGTGAGTCTTATGTCATGTTACTGGAACACCTGGAGGATTCAGGTTGTTCGTTCCAGAATGCCAGCACCCGTTATTCGTTGGACTACGTGCGCAGTGTGCTCGCCCAATTTGCCAAGCTGCATGCCAGCTACTGGCAGACGCCCCGGTTTAGCGCGGATCTTGACTGGGTGCAGCCACCGGTGCGACATGAGATCGCCGAGCACCTGATAGAACAGGCGCTGCAACAGCATGCACAAACTATGCCCCCGATCTTTCGCGAAATGGCCGAGCTTTTCCTTGGTCACACCGACGGCTTTTTCCGTATCTGGGGGGAGGGGGATCATACGGTTATTCATGGTGATGCCCATGATGCCAATCTATTTTTTGACAACGGCCGCCCCGGTTTTCTGGATTGGGCCATCGTCAGCAAGGCGCCAGGCATGCGCGATGTCGGGTATTTTTTGGCGGGCACCTTAACCCAGGAGCACCTGCCAATGGCCCGTGGGCTGCTTGGCGAATACCGTGACCTGCTGCTGGCACAGGGCGTCCCGGCGCCATCACTGGATGCGCTGTGGCAGCAATTCCAGTGGCATGCAGCCTACGTCTGGGTGGGCGCCACGGTGACCCTGGCAATGGGTGACGCCTGGCAGCCGGTGAGTTATGTGATGTCTGCGCTGGAGCGTCTGCACGGGACGCTGGAGTACATTGGCAGCGCGCAGGCCATTCGAAGCGCTGTGTAAGTGTAAGTGCAGCAGTATTTCGGGCTGTGCGTGTTTGTCGGCAGAAGGGCTAACAGGCGGGTACGCAGAGCCCGGCAAAAGCGCCTCTTTCGGCCTGTTTAGAGGCAATTGACTCTTTTTTCAGGCTCTATATAATCCCGTCCTCTTG
>JBLFXU010000275.1:0-4639 GCA_047609575.1 Bacteroidia bacterium
TGTTCATCACAGACCCTAAAATCGGCGATTGGATGCGGAAAACCAGAACTGCCTGGCCTCATGGCCCAGGCTTTGCCCGTAAAAGAGGCGCCCTGCGCATTGGTTTCGGTCATGCCGTAACCGGTACCACTGAAATTCTGCGGTATTTTTTCTGCCAACAGCTTGCCCACCCGGGGCGGGGTTGCAGCACCGCCAATGCCAAGAGAGAAAAGACTGCTGGTATCC
Organism: Bacteroidia bacterium; assembly: GCA_047609575.1. Classification (GTDB taxonomy): domain Bacteria; phylum Pseudomonadota; class Gammaproteobacteria; order Pseudomonadales; family Halieaceae; genus Marimicrobium. The sequence goes on from JBLFXU010000275.1 coordinate 226, forward strand.
GCTTCGGAAAACTGCGGACACTCCAACAGATCAAGGATCATGGAGGGCGCTGCGGCAATCGTTGTGACGCGCTCCTTCTCAACGCAGTCCAGGGCCTTCGCAACATCCCACTTGTACATCATGACAATACGGCGCCCACCGCGGATATTCGCCAGAAACTGCGCATGACAGCCACTGACATGAAACAAAGGCACGGCAAGTAAAGAAGTGGGCTCGAACCCACGCTCCAACATCGCAGTGATCGCTTCACCATTGGTCATTGCAGCCGCCACGGCGCAGCACTCCATATTGTAGAGCGCCTGGCAAACAGCCCGATGCGTCGAAGCTGCGCCCTTGGGCTTGCCGCTGGTACCCGAGGTGTACATGATCAAGGCAAGATCGTCACTGTCTATTGCTACGGGTTGCGGCTGGCTACCCTTGTGATCCGCAATAAAAGCGGCAATTCCACGGGGGTCCTTTACATCGGCGGGTCGCGCAATGACAGCTTCAATACCCTTGCGTGACAGCAGGTCGGCGATACCGTCGTAGCGCTGCTGATCGCAGAACACCAAACGCGCTCCAGCGTCCTCAATGGTATAGGCAATATCCGCGGGCTGGCCCCAACTATTAATCGGGACAATGACTGCACCCACCGCGCTGATTGCGATAAACGCTGCCATCCACTCAGGCAAGTTACGCATGGCGATAGCCACGCGGTCTCCTTTTGCCACACCCCTGGCCTGCAAGGCTGCCGCAAGCTCATCCGCCTCGCTCATCAAATCATTAAAGCTACGCCGCTCATCCTCGTAGATCAGAAATTCTCGATCGCCATGATCCCGCCCGACTGCAAGGGCATCGCGCATATTGGCAGGCGCATTGACATAGTAACGCCCCTTAAGAGCATCGCCGGCGACCTCCCAGGGGGCACCCGGCGCGATCAGCTGCGCCATTGCGTCGTCGTGTTCCTGCTTTAATTCAGACATAGTGTTGCTCTCGGATATCGGTGCTTATGTGGCTCACAGTGCAGAGAAAATTCTAGTCGCAACGAACGTTCTCGCCAACGGCGGAACTTTGCAAATTCTATTGACCGGATTTTGCATCAAGCAGCCGCCTCTTGCCCACCTACCCCGGCCAAGTACAATAGGATCGGTACAGGAGTTTATCCCAATGGCCGACACCATCCCCCTGCGCTATGCACAGTCACTGCTGCGCCTGGCACCCATGACTGACGCAGAACTCGCCCGGGAGCTGAATGCCCTCAATCTACCGCTGGTGCTATTGCAGTCCAAGGCGGTCGAAGATGCCCGCTTACCTGTGGAGGATTACGGCCGCCTGTTCATTCACCTGGTCCACAAACTACAGAGCAGCCTGCAAGACAACCCTACAAATGTTCAGGGCACCTTGTTATTCAGTTCCTATCGGATGATGTTCCAGGCCATGCTGCACGCCAGCAATCTGGAACAGGCTATGCAGCGCGCCTCAATGTACTTTGCTCGCCTTGAGTCACGCGGAGATACCTTCCACTTGGTCCCCAAGGGCGATGTGGTGGATTGTCGCTTCGATTTTTCCGACGGCGAGGAGGATACACTCACCGCGCCTGAAAATTTCAGCATGGATTCCTTGAACTGGCTGCCCGGATTGACTGGGCACATTCTCTCCATGGCCATGTGGCATAGGGTCTGTGGCTGGTTCATCGGCTCCTTCATAGAGCTTACCAACGTTCAGATCACCGAAAAAATCAGCTCAGGCAAGGACTATAAAGAGGTGTTCGGCACGCCTATTCAGTTTGGCTGCCCTCACCATGCTTTCACCTTCCCCCGCCATTACCTTGAATTTCCCATTGTGCAGAGCGAGGCTTCGCTGGCCAAAATGCTGGAAACCTACCCGGCTGACCTATTTCGCATTGATCCCGACTCCAAGGGAGTAGCAAACAAGGTCAAGCAACTGATTGGCACAGAATTCCAGCGCCCGCTGCCCAGCTTGCACGACGTGGCAGAGCGGCTACACATGACTACGCCCACCCTGCACCGTCGCCTGCGCGAGGAGGACACCTCATTCCAGCAGCTCAAAGACCAATGTCGCAAGCATGCCGCGGTGGATTACCTGTCCAGTGATGCCTATACCACACAGGAGTTGTCCGAACTGATGGGCTTTTCTGATAGCAGCACATTCCATAGGGCCTTCAAGAAATGGACTGGCCTCACACCCTCGGAATACCGTGACCGGCACTGCTGAAAATTTCTGCCCCTATACTTTGCAAGAACAAGCCATGGCGAGTCTGGCGTTCTAGGCTAGAATTACTCCCATAATTTAAACAATCCCACGGAGACCACTGTATGTCCTATTTCATCACCGGCGGTACCGGCTTTATTGGCCGCAACTTCATCGACAAATTGCGCCAGCGCGAAGGCGATATTTATGTGCTTACGCGGGCCGAGTCCACGCACAAGTTTGAGGAACTGGTTGAGCGTATGGGCGAGCAGGGCAACCGGCTGATTCCGGTGCAGGGCGATCTCAGGGAGCCCCTGCTGGGCGTTGACGCAGCGACCCGGGCCGAACTGAAAGGGAAGGTGCGCTATTTCTGTCACTTTGCCGCCATCTATGACATCGCCGCCTCGGCCGAGGCGCAGACCGCTACCAATATTGACGGTACGCGCAATGCCATCGCGCTGGCCGCCGATCTAGAAGCAGGTTCATTCGAGCACGTCAGCTCTATCGCGGCGGGAGGCATGTACAACGGTACCTTCCGCGAAGATATGTTCGACGAGGCAGAAAATCTCGATCACCCCTACTTCTCTACCAAGCATGACTCCGAAGGCATTGTGCGCAAGGAATGCCAGGTGCCATGGCGAGTGTACCGGCCAGCGATGGTCGTCGGTAATTCAAAGACCGGTGAAATAGACAAAATCGACGGCGTTTACTACTTCTTCAAAAGCCTGCAGAAATTACGCAATGTACTGCCGCAGTGGTTCCCATTGATCGGCATGGAAGGTGGCAAGTTTAACGTGGTGCCCGTGGACTTCGTGGTCGACGCCATGGATCACATCGTGCATCAGGACGATCTGGAAGGCCGCTGTTTTCACCTGACCGACCCGGAACACTATTCCATGGGCAATCTGATGAACGTGTTTGCCGATGCGGGACACACACCCCGCTTCAGCATGCGCCTCGATACCCGTATGTTCGGATTTATACCGGCATTCGTGCGCGAGACGCTCACCGGATTACCACCTGTAAAACGCATCATCAGTACCTTACTGGATGATATGGGCCTGCCCGATTCAGTCACCATGTTTCTCAACTATCCTACGCGCTACGATTGCCGCGACACCGAACGCGCCCTAAAGGGCTCCGGCATTGCCTGTCCTGACTTGCGCGATTACGCACCTGCTGTCTGGGACTATTGGGAACGGAACCTTGATCCCGATCTGTTTATCGATCACTCGCTGGAGGGTAACGTGCGCGGCAAAATAGTCTTAATCACGGGAGCGTCCTCAGGCATCGGCAAGGCCTCTGCCCTGCGGCTCGCAGAAGCAGGTGCACACGTACTGCTGGTAGCACGCAGTGCAGACAAACTGGAGGAGACCGCGCAGGATATTGCAAATATTGGCGGGCTGGCGACCATCTACCAGGCAGACGCTTCCGACATGGCCGACTGTGATCGACTGGTTGCCGAGGTCCTCGAAAACCACGGCCATCTGGACATACTGATGAACAACGCCGGTCGCTCAATTCGCCGCTCGCTGGAATTGTCCTATGACCGCTTCCACGATTTTGAGCGCACCATGCAGATCAACTATTTCGGTGCCATTCGTTTGACAATGGGATTCCTGCCCTCTATGAGTGCACGTAAACAAGGACACATCATTAATATGTCCTCAATTAGTACACTCGCACCCAGTCCGCGATTCTCAGCTTACGTTGCATCAAAGTCTGCACTGGACGCATGGACCCGCGCGGCAGCGGTCGAATACTCCGATCTCAATGTCCGTTTCACTACCATCAATATGCCGCTGGTACGCACACCGATGATTGCAGCAACTTCGGTCTACGATTCCATGCCTGTGCTATCACCCGCTGAAGCGGTAGACATGGTGGTGGATGCGGTTGTCCACAAGCCCAAACGCATCGCCTCCAACATGGGCATTTTCCTGCAGGTTATGAGCGCACTGGCGCCGAAATTCTCGGAAGTCCTGATGAACACGGTATTCCGCATGTTCGGCGACTCTGCTGCGTCCAAAGGTGAAAAGCAAGAAGGACAAGTGGAAGCGTCCAACGAGCAGGTTGCGCTGGGCTCATTGATGAAGGGCGTACACTTCTAGACTGACGCATGCACACAGTGGGGAGCTTGGGTAGTGGCTCCGTTTGAAATCAGGAGCCGTTACCGAGGAGCACGAGAGCTAGCCTGTCACCGGGGGCGTCTGGCGGCACGACC
>JBLFXU010000276.1:0-4633 GCA_047609575.1 Bacteroidia bacterium
AACTGGTGCTCCAACCCCTCGTCCATCACCTGAAAAGAAACAGAAGTACTAAAAATGGCGACGCCATCCTGCTTGGCAACGACCCTGCGAGTGGTGAAGCTACGCCCATCGCGGATCGGGTCGACTTCGTACACAATCTGCTTTTTAGGATTGCCCGGACGTAAAAAATACGCGTGCATGGAATGAGGTATGCGCGGCTCATCCACCGTGCGTATGGCAGCATTCAGCGACTGAGCCAGTACCTGCCCGCCAAAAATGCGCGAGGGTCTTTTGGGGCTCTGGCCCATGAACAGATATTTATCGATCTGCTCCACTTCCAGAAAGGTCAGGAGCTTGTCTAGATCGGTACTCATGTGAGGTTTTCCTCTTTGGGTAGTAGGCCATTGAACAGTAAGTCGAAGTAGTCGCCGGCGGCTTTATCCAAATCGTCTACCTTGCGCCAGAGATCGATTTCCAGGGCGGCATTCATAGCACCGGCAATCAGCTGCTGGGCGACGAGAATATTGACCGGGCGCACCGAGCCGTCCTCAATGCCTTCAGTCAGAAACGCGCCAAAATGTGCACTGGACTCTGCGGTGCGTTGCAGGATTTCCTGTCGGCGCTCCAGGGGCAGGGCGGTAATTGTGTTGTAGCGAATCAGCGGTCCCTCCTCGGAGTTTTGCGCGTAGAACGTTCTATGGCAGGTGAAGCTGGCTTTTTGCAGGCCGTTCTCCTGTGTTGCACTTGCCTGCCGGTGAATATCTTCAACAATATCCAGCGAGCGGATGTAGCAGTGAAATAACAGGTCTTCCTTGTTCTTGATGTGATAGTAGAAAGCCCCCTTGGAAACATTCAGGCGCTCGGCTATTTCGTCCAGTGAGGTGCCATTGAACCCCTTCTTATTGAAAAACCAGGTACCGGTTTGAAAGAACGCTTCTTGCTTCTGACGATTCTGCTCTTCTCGGTTGAATCCCAGCGGTGTTCTGTTTTCCACAGCTTCGTGTGGTTGTTGCATGACTGCGTTCTGCGTGCCCAGGCTGATGCCGCTCTGCAGTAGATCCAGCGCTTGCTCCCCGATTTGCATGACCTCATCGCGTGGGATGCTGTGTAGCCAGGAAAAAATCCAGTCTACAGAGCCTAGCAGGGCCAGCGTGGTCAGGGTTGGCTCTACGCTGCGAAACTCGCCAGTGGCAATGCCGTCGGTGATGTATCCCCGCAGACGCTTGAATATTGCAACGTATTGAGCCTCTACCTGCTCGCGGTGCGCTCCCTTGAGGCCTGCGATTTCCAGTAAAACTGCGATATGCGGTGCACGACCTTCGGTCGCGTCCAACCAGTGGGCAAAGTGCTGCAGGTAGTACGCAGATACCCGCGCTAGCGCACTGCTATGTTGACGTTCTATGTCGTCCAGTACGGCGTGATGGTGCGCGAGGGCCGCCATGTAGCACTGGTAGATCAGCTCTTCTTTGGTTTTGACGTAGTAATACAGACTGGTCTTGGTTAGGCCCAGGCTCTCAGCGATATCACGCAAAGTGGTGGCTCTGGACCCTTTGGAATTGAATAAACGGGCAGCTTGAGACAGGATCGCCGTGCGCTTGGCATCGTGCTGCGCGGTGCGATTAAAGGGCGATGAGCCGCCACCCTGACCCTGCGAGTTGCCGGTTTTCATGATCGAGAAGTCCTGGAGGACAGTAGATGACCTACCGCCGATTCTATTATTCCAACTTTAAGTATTTTTTTTGTCGCTGTCTATAGAAGTCGGGTCAGGTGGTGTCGATCTTGATCTCCAGCCATTTGCGAGAGCGGTAGCGATGCAGCAGGAGTACGGCCTTGATCGCGTAGTCAAAGAGCATCACGGAGAATATCCAGTAAATGGACAATTCCATGTAAAGGAATATCAAAGCCGGTATCAGACGGCCCCCAATAATGCCGCAGAAGGTGGCTATGAGAGGGAACCGGGTGTCTCCGGCGCCGCGCAAAGCGCCGCCCAGGGCAAATTCTACGGCCATCATGGGTTGCGCAAGACACAACAAGTAAATGAATGCGACGGTTAGCTCAATGACTTCTGGGTCATCGATCATGAAGGCGGCCAGCGACTCTGCCGCCCAGGCCATGACAAAGGAGAGAAAGATCATGGCGGCCATTGCCATGCGCAGGGAGCGGCTTACGGCCTGCATGGCCAGCTCCTTATTGCCAGCGCCAAGTTGTTGCCCTGCGAGTGTGGCGGTGGCGATGCCAAAGCCGAAGCCAATCACGATAGAGAAGGCAACAAGACTGATGCCAATGCCATAAGCGGCGAAGGCAGCCGTGCCGTACTTCGCCACGATGGCAAAGAACGCCAGGAAGGCCAATTGCACGATACCCTGCTCGAGGACGGCAGGTGCTCCAATAGTGAACAGTTGTCTGGTTGTGGGCCAGTCGATCACCCATCGCTTTACTGGCTGTAGGTTGAATTTGCCACGCCACCAGAAGGCAAAGAAAACCAGGGTAACCGCTGAAGCGCCAGCGCTACCTCCCAGCGATACACCTGCCACGCCCATCTGGGGAAACGGGCCGATACCAAAGGCGAAAAGATAGGCCAGCGTGACATTGAGCGCTGCGCTTACGATCAGGAAATACAAAGGCGTGATGACGTCGCCTGTGGCGCGCAGTGCAGTGGCCAGCATCATGCTGATCGCGGAGAAAATATTGAAGGCGCCTAGCCAGAAAATAAACTCGCCTGCCTGCCTGGTGGTGTCTTCATCGAGACCAAAAAGACCCGCGATGGCGTCGGGCATCAGTAACACAGGGATACTCATTACCGCTGCTAGCATCACCGACAGCACCATGGACATCCAGCTCACCATCTCGGCTTGCTTGTACTGCTGCGCACCCCAGGCACGCGCAATCATTGCGGTCGCGGCTACTGAAACGCCCATTAGAATGGCCTGCACCAGGAAGAAAATGCGGTGACCGGAGGTTACGGCGGCAACAGAGGAGGTTCCCAGCTCAGACACAATTTTAATATGCAAAAAACCTACTGAGGTAAACAGCAAGTTCGAGATGATGTTGGGCCATGCCAGTTGCCAGACGCGACGGCTAGTGGAGACGGGCTTTGTGGTATCGGAGGTAGTATCGGGGGAAGACAAGTGCTGGCCTCATGCTGGCCCTAATGTTAGACCGGCCATTATACACTTATGACATCTTGAAGGTTGCGCTCAGGCTAGTTGGCGGCACTCACGGTGGCGAAAGCACTCTGTGGTGTGGTCATTGACCATGCCGGTGGCCTGCATATACGCATACATGATGGTTGGGCCGACAAAGGTGAAACCGCGCTTCTTCATGTCCTTGCTCAGGCGGTTTGATACCTCTGTGGTGGCTGGTACCTCGCGCAGGGACTTAGGTTGATTTTGGATGGGTTGCCCGTCAACGAAGTCCCAGATGTAATTGGCGAAGCTGCCTTTCTCCTCCTGAACCTTGAGGAAAGCCTGGGCATTTTTACGAGCGCCATACACTTTGAGCCGATTGCGCACGATGCTTGGGTCGGTCAGTATCTTGTCGAGCTTCTTGTCGGTATAGCGAGCTATCTTCTGGGCATCGAATCCGTCGAAGAGGGCGCGGTATCCCTCCCGCTTACGCAGGATGGTAATCCACGCCAACCCCGCCTGCGCGCCTTCGAGAATAAGAAACTCGAATAGCGTGGGGTCGTCTCGTACGGGAACGCCCCATTCCTCGTCATGGTAGCGAACGTACAATGGGTCATCTCCGCACCAGGCACAGCGTTTATTCACTATTATTTCCTCCAGAACTAGCAGTATGATTACCGGCATTGTGGGTGTCCAGTGTTTGGTTAGCGGTTGCTTAGCATTAGCCGCGCAGTGGCGACACAGTTGGCTCTATGACAAACTAGCCACCGAATTCAGTCGTGGTAAAGCTTATGACCGATACCGTTTTATACAGCCGTGAAGGGCATGTCGCCCGCCTTGTGCTAAACAATCCACAGCGCCATAACGCGCTTGGGGCGGAGCAGTTGGCTGCGATACGAGCATGCTTGGAGAAACTCAGTGTAGATACGCAGGCCCGTGTTCTGATTGTTACCGGTGTAGGTGACAAGACGTTCTGTGCCGGCGCATCCCTACAGGAGCTGGGTGCTGGAGAAGTGACCGCGAATGCCTTTCAGGGCATGACGGCAGCTCTGGCGGCTGTTCCTTTGCCGACTATCTGTGCACTCAACGGTAATGTGTTTGGGGGTGGCGTAGAGTTGGCGCTTGCCTGTGATTTTCGTATTGGGATTGAAGGGTCGCGCCTGCAGGTACCGGCGGCAGCGATAGGGCTGTGTTACCCGCTTGAGGGGATACGCCGTTTTCTGGAAGTACTTGGCCCGCAACAGGCCAGGCGTATTCTCGTGGCGGCCGAAGCATTTGAGGCGGATGCAATGCTGGGCATTGGCTTTCTTGATCGGCTGGTGGCCCGCCATGAGCTAGAGTCTGAAGTGGAGGCGTTTGCAGCACATATAGCCACACTGGCGCCACTAGCGGTGCAATCGATGAAGCAGATTCTGCGCCAGGCTAGTACTGACCAGGTTGATATCGATAGGGCGCGTGACTTGGCGGTTCGGTGTCTGGAGTCGGCAGATTTGCAGGAGGGTCTGGCGGCTAAGCAGGAGAAGCGCCCA
>JBLFXU010000277.1:0-4629 GCA_047609575.1 Bacteroidia bacterium
CTCACTGATCAACAAGTGTATCCTGGTGCCAGCGGCCCTGGCGATATCGCTCGTTGCCCCCTGGCTGATCACCCCATTGTTGATGCTTGGGGGGTTGTATCTGTGCTTCGAGGGCTTTGAAAAAGTCACTCATACGTATTTCCATACTGAGCAAGAAGACGAGGCGCACGACGCAGATCTATTGGCCCATGTTGCCGATCCTGAGGTCGATCTTGTAGCCTATGAGCGCGATAAAATTCGCGGAGCAGTGCGTACAGATTTTATCCTGTCGGCAGAGATAATTGTCCTCACCCTGGGGATAGTGGCTGACATGAATTTATTAACCAGAGTTCTGGTTCTGTCCGGCATCGCGCTTATTATGACGTTTGGTGTGTACGGACTGGTCGCGGTGATAGTTAAGATCGATGATGCTGGCGTTTACCTGATGGCACGTAAAGGCGAGAGCATCTGGGTGCGCGCTCTGCGTTCGCTGGGTAGTGGTCTGCTGGCATTTGCGCCCTGGCTGATGAAGGCGCTCTCCGTGGTGGGGACTATCGCCATGTTCTTGGTGGGCGGCGGTATTTTGATGCACGGAGTGCACGCTCTGGATGAGTTCGTTCGGCATTTCGCCACAGGCCTGTCCGATCTGGCCTGGATAGGGCCTACGCTGACGGCAATAACGCCAACACTCTTTAGTCTTGTACTGGGGATGTTCGCGGGCGCTGTGGTACTGGCACTTGTGACCGGTTGGCAGCGCCTGCGTGGTAACTAACTAACTAGCTAACTAGCGGCGAGCTGTTATTTCAGCAAAGAGCCCAGGATTCCTCTGAATACCTTGCGGCCCAGGTCGCCGCCGGCAGCTCGGGCCAAGCTTTTTAAGAACGCCTCACCCGCACTTTCCCGGCTGCGGCCAGAGGTTTTTTTCGTTTTAGCCTTGGCTTCCTTGGCGGCCAGTTCCGCTTCTTGTTCGGCCTTTTGCCTGGCGGCTACCCGTTCGAGTAACACTTCATGGGCGGAGCGCGGGTCGATCGCCTCTTTGTAGCGTTTTTGATTGATGTCTTTATCCAGTATTGCTTTGCGCTCTGCCACTGTGGCCTTGCCCATGCGGGAGTGGGGCGGCCTTACCAGTACACGTTCAACCGGGGCCGGAATGCCTTTTTCCTGCAGTGTAGAGACTAGCGCCTCACCAACACCCAGTTCAGTGATGACTTTTACCGTGTCGAGTTTGGGGTTCTCGCGAAAAGATTGCGCGGCGACTCTAACGGCTTTCTGTTCTCGGGGAGTGTATGCACGCAGCGCGTGTTGCACGCGGTTGCCTAGTTGAGCCAGAACGCCGTCTGGAATATCCGAAGGGCTCTGGCTGACGAAGTACACGCCCACGCCTTTAGAGCGAATCAGTCTGACAACCTGTTCAATTTTTTCCAGCAAGGCTTTTGGTGCATCTTTGAAAAGCAGGTGAGCTTCGTCAAAAAAGAACACCAGTACCGGTTGCTCCGGGTCGCCCAGTTCCGGCAGTTCCTCGAACAGCTCTGATAGCAGCCACAGTAAAAAGGTTGAATAGACGCGCGGACTCATGATGAGTTGGTCGGCAGCCAGAATATTGATCATGCCGCGCCCGTCGCGGTCAGTCTGCATGAAGTCATCCAGCTGCAGTGCCGGCTCGCCAAAGAATTTTTTGCCCCCTTCTCGTTCCAGCATGAGCAGACGCCTGAGAATCGCATTGACCGAGGCTTTAGAGACGCCAAAGCCCGTACCCAGCTCTTTGCTGTGGTTACCAAGATACTCCAGTGTGGTGCGCAAGTCGGCAAGGTCCACCAGTAGCATGCCTTCATTGTCGGTGAACTCGAAGACCAGCGTGACGACACTTTCCTGGGTTTCATTCAGGTCGAGCAGGCGAGAGATCATCTGCGGCCCCATTTCTGAAACTGTGGAGCGCACGGGCGTGCCTTTTTTGCCAAACAGATCCCAGAAGGCGACGGGGTAGCCGCGCTGGGTAAAATTGTCTATACCGATAGACTTCACCCGTTCATCCACCTTTGGATGGGGTTTTCCGGTTTGGCTCATCCCGGAGATATCGCCTTTCACATCTGCCAGAAATACAGGTACCCCCAGGTCTGAGAAACCTTCGGCCAGACATTGCAGGGTTACGGTCTTACCCGTGCCCGTGGCGCCAGCCACAAGGCCGTGACGGTTGGCGTAGCGGGGATTGAGAAAGATCTGGCCGGCGTCTGAACCGCCAATGAGAATGCCGTCCTTCATAATTACTCTATTCCTATACATCCGACTGGTGACACTGTAGCGGCAGAGTATAATCAAGGAAACGCAGCAACGACAGGATTACCCTATGCGCTGGAAAGGCGGTAGACGTAGCGACAACATTGACGACCGGCGCGGCAAGTCCCCTGCAATGGGAGGCGGTGGCGTGGCGCCAGTCGTCATGCGGCTATTGCCAATGCTATTGCGCACCAAGATAGGCCGCATTGTGCTCATTGGCGGCGTGGTCGTAATATTTGGTGGCAAGCTGCTGGGCGTGGATGTGTTGTCGCTGTTTACAGGCGCGGGAGCGGGAGCGGGACAGGCAGTTCCTGCGGGGCAGTCAGGCCAGGTCCTCGGTGCGCAGCATCAGGAAATGGCAGACTTCACCTCCGTGGTACTTGCCGACACAGAGGACACCTGGAATGAGATCTTCGACCAGCTTGGCCGCAGCTATAAATATCCCACGCTCGTGCTGTTCACTTCCCGGGTGAATTCGGCGTGCGGTAGTGCGACGGCAGCGGTAGGCCCCTTTTATTGTTCCGGCGACCAGCAGGTTTACATCGATTTATCGTTTTTCCGCGATCTCAGTGCCAGACACGGCGCGCCCGGTGATTTTGCCCAGGCCTATGTCATTGCGCATGAGGTGGGCCACCATGTGCAGACGCTACTGGGCGTCAGCCAGAAGGTCAGTCAAGCCAAGCAGGGCAAGAGTGAGGCCGAGGTCAATGCGCTGTCGGTGCGCCAGGAGTTGCAGGCTGACTGCTTTGCGGGTTTGTGGGGGCATTCGGCTAACACCAAGCGGCAGATGCTTGAGCCTGGAGACCTTGAGGAAGCCTTACAGGCAGCAACCGCAATCGGTGATGATCGTCTCCAACGAGAGGCCGGTAGGCAGGTTGTTCCCGACAGCTTTACTCATGGCACATCGGAGCAGCGGGTAAAGTGGTTTAACGCGGGTTTTCGTTCCGGGGACTTCAGCGTTTGCGATACCTTCGCGGCGACTAATCTCTGAATTAGTGGCTCTGCTCTGATTAACGGCACCGCCCTTGGTACTGGCGTTGCAATGAGGCCCGGTGCTGCACCAGCAGCAGGCCTGCCAATACGCCCATGGGAATCGAGCATAGCAGCAGGATTGCCTGCCAGCTTATTGTGCTGATTGCCCATCCGGCGGACAGCGCCGCCAGCGCCTGAATTGAAAACACCACAGAGTCGTTAAGGGACTGAGCTCGATACTGTTCGCCGTCGCGGTATCCCAGTGGTAGCAGCGCAGTGCCGCTGACGAACAAAAAATTCCAGCCAATACCCAGCATCACCAACTGCCCCCAGAAACCCAGCACAGAAACATTGGCGATGCCGATGGCGATTGTCGCCGTATAACAGGCAAGTCCCGCTAGCATTAACCCTCTGATACCGACTAGCCGAAACAGCCAGGGCGTGATCAGTGAGGGCAAAAACATCGCGGTGATGTGCGACTGGATGACCCACTTGGTATCGGCCAGGCTGTGCCCTTCATGGACGTGCATGCTGATGGGCGTGGCCGTCATAACAAAGCTCATTACCGCAAATGCGCTCGCGCCACTGACTACCGCGAGCATTATCGTGGGATTTCTAATCAGCAGTGCGCTGGACCGGCCACTTTTTGCCTGTTGGGTTACGCGCACCTCGGCGGGTTGGTAGAACATTAGAAGCGCGCCTGCAATGAGCAGGCAAGCGATGCCCAGCAGATAGGAGCCCTGGTATTGCACGTTGGTCAGGTGCTCTCCAGCCAGTGCCAGTTCCGGGCCGACTATTGCCGCGATGATACCGGCACACATAATAATTGACGCAGCCGTTGGGCCATCATCCAGTGGCACACACTCCATGGCAGCGAAGCGTATCTGGTGCATCGCCGCGGCCGTAGTGCCCAGCAAACAGGCGGCCATGCAAAAAACGACAAAGCTCTGCATAGCCAGTGCCTGACTCAACAGAACGCAGGCTCCTATCCCCAGCAAGATGAACAGCGCGAACCCTGTTTTGCGGCCATACCTCTGCATGATCTGTGTTGCGGGTAATACGCCAAGGGCGGTGCCGATCACCATCATTGCTATCGGCAGGGTGGCCCAGCGTTCGGAGGGTGCAAGTTCGGTGCCAATGATGCTGCCAATCAGCACCATCAGGGGTATGGCGCTCATGGCAATTGCGCTAATAGCAGCAAGTAACCAGACGGAGCGGAATTTTCTCAACATTGGGTCAGCGTAACGTAAAGGGCCACGCGGGGCGAGGCGCGCGGATAGGTTCCCCGGAGTAAGCGATGGCTGGTGTCGGCTGTGGTACCGGAGGCATTGAGTGCTGCTCCATGGGCGGATATACGGACGGATAGATGGGCGGTTAGATAGGCGGATAGGCGGTCGGATAGAT
>JBLFXU010000278.1:0-4614 GCA_047609575.1 Bacteroidia bacterium
CGATGCCCAGCTGAAATTGTAAATGTCCGTAGCGCAGCGCAATTGCAGCCCACATAGCGCCTGCTACAAAGACCATATCCAGCGACAGCATGCAGGCTTGTTTGATGTTGCGCGGGAGTTCTACAACCTTTTCCAGCAGTACTCGGGAGAAATCGACGATGCTGTTAAGGGGTCGCGTCATGCAAGGCTCTCGAGCGCGGTTAATTTGGGGTGACCTGGGCCACCTGCGAACGCCGTAATCTGCGGAATTATGACGTCGATATAGAAACTCAATTTTACGCCAGACCCCGTATCTGTGTCATGCCGAGGAGCAGCGGAAGGTATGCCAAAATTACCACAATTGGTCCATAAGCGGGCCAATGCTGCGCCACAAACGCCAGTGGCAATAACCAAAGAGCATGCACAGCCAGTAGTAACATATCCACCCGCAGATGCGAATCCCAGTGCCGGCTGAGACGCTGGTAGGCATGCAGGCGGTGCGGACGGGTAAAAGGCTGCCTGGTGAAAAAGCGCCAGAGCAAGGTCCAGGTGGCATCGGTGATGAAAGGTGCGAGCAGAATGAGCCAGCACAATGGGTTCAACCAACCCTGCACAAAGCCCTCGATGGCGATAAATGCCACCAGGAAACCCGTGGGTACACTGCCCGCATCTCCCATAAATAGCCGTGCCGGGGGCCAGTTCCAGCAGAGAAAGCCCAGGTGCGCTGCCGCCAGCAGTAGGCAATAGTAAGTATAAGGCTGCTCGCCGGAGGAAAAGAACGTCAGCAGCCCGGCACTGCTACAGGCCAGAATCGTCTGCAGTGCGGCAATGCCATCAATACCATCCATGAAGTTGTAGAGGTTGAGCAGCCAAAGTACGACAAAACCGGTGCCACCGAGCAGTAACCAACCCATCAAGCCTTCCAGATGCAGCGGCTCCAACAGAATTCCCGTAAGGAAAAGGGAAACCAGCCCGTAGACGGCCATGCGCAGTCCCACGGCAAGATCCAGCAGATCATCCAGAACGCCGAGCACCATCAATAGCTGCGCAACCAGGGCCATCGTGTAGTAGTGACCGGGCCAATCACCCAGCACTTGGGAGGCAACAAGCAGGCCGATACTGAACGCTACAAGTAAGGGCACACCGCCGCCATGGGGTGTGGGCAGCGCATGGGAGCTGCGCTCATTAGGCGTATCCATAATGCGCCAACGCCGTGCCACTCGCAGAAACAAAAAACACAATAGGGCCGACAACAAAAGGGTAAGGAAAACGACGGTCATGGCTTGGCCTCTCGCATAATCATCGGAATGATGTCTTCCAGCCTTGCCTCTGGTTTCCACCCGGTATCGGCGACAATACGCTGATTGCTATAAAGCTCTGCGCCGAACAACTTCTTGTAAGTCGACTCGCCACTGTTGCCGCGGAGCCGGTCCAGTAGCCCTCCCCCAAGGCGCCAACACCAGCGGGGCAACAAGCTTGGCCCCGGAGATAATCCGAGTGCACTGCGCATCATCTGGTAGATTTGCTGAGTACTGTAACTACCAGCACCACAGGCGATCCAGGTATTCACGCCGGGCCTGTCTGAGCGGGCGACATGCCGCAATAAGGTCGCTAAATCCTGCACGGCGATCATCGACCGCCGCCCCCCGACCGGGGGTCTGGGTAAGCCTTGCCGAACTGCTGACGCCAGGCGTTGCATATTGCCCTTCACATGCTCGCCATACACCAGCGCCGGTCTAATAATAGCAAGAGACATAGAGCTAGCAGCGAACTCATTACGTAGCGCATCCTCTGCCTGCAGCTTGGAACGACCGTACGGGTCCGCCGGCTCTGTACAATCGAGTTCCGATCGGGCGGTGTCTGAGCTAGCCGGCCCCATCGCTTTGACACTGCTGAGAAAAAGAAAGTGCTTTACACCCAGCGCTTGCGCGCTGCGTGCCAGACGCAAAGGCGCACAGTGATTTACAGCGTCATATTGATCTGCACTGGCACTCTGGTGGGCAATGCCAGCCAAATGAAAAACCGTATCGACGCCCGCCAAATATTCCGCAGGTACCTCCTCAACCGCCAGATCAACGGCTACGCTGACAAGACCTGGTACAACATCGTGGCCATGCCTGCTGAAAGCAACAACCTCATCGCCCTGCGCCAGTAACTCGCAGCACAATACACGGCCAATAAATCCGGTAGCACCGGTGACGAGACATTTCACGCTGGGCAGTCACTGTTAACTAAAAAAGGGGGCAAAGCCCCCCTCATGATACGGATGCGGTGCGCTTATTCCAGTGTTATACGTTTACGATTCATATCCAGAGTGGATTGGCCAATACCCTTTACCTCAGCCAATTCATCCACTGAGGCAAATGGCCCATAGGCTTCCCGGTAACGCACAATTGCCTCCGCCCGGGATTGCCCTACCCCCTTGAGACTTTCTGCAATGGCCGAAGCGTCCGCCGTATTGATATTAACGTCGACTGCGACCTTGGCTGGCGCCGGCATCGGCTCTTGCTCGGCAACTGCACCAGGCGGGCCCAACAGCCCCCCCATTACAACGGCAAGCACCAGGGCCAGACCCAAGGTCAGGCGACGAAGTGTAAAGTGAGTGTGAAGGGCCCACGCTATTGGCAGGCCCTGACGTCTTTCGCTAAAAGTTTGAATAGAATTGATCATGATGACTCTCCTTGTCGGTAATCTGCATCCGTGCAGGCATCCGTAACATTGAAGAGTCTAGCAAGCTTAAGTCGGGCTCGCGCCTTGCAGCCTAGATTTGATCTTACAAACTTGCCAGCAGGTTTAGCCAATCTCCCGATGGACTCGCTCCAGCGCGGCAAGTGGGCTTGATGCCCCCGTGATAGACCGACCAATGACAAGATAGTCTGCCCCCAACGCAAGTGCATCAGCCGGCGTCATGACTCTGCGCTGATCAGCAGCATCGTCACCTGCCAGGCGGATACCCGGCGTCACCAAACAGAAATCAGCACCGTGGGCACTGCGCAGTTCAGCGGCCTCCATGGCAGAACAGACAACGCCGTCCAGCGCGCACTGTGACACCAGGCTAGACAAACGCATTACCCGCTCATGCGCAGTTTCGCTGTACCCTAACTCCAACAAATCTTCATCGGACATACTGGTGAGCACGGTCACACCAATCAACAGGGGCCTTTGCTGGCATCCCGACAGCGCGTCAACGGAGGCTTCCAGCATGCGTCGACCGCCAGAGGCATGGACATTCACCATCCAGACTCCCAGTTCCGCCGCTGCGCGCAGGGCGGAGGCCACCGTATTGGGGATATCGTGAAATTTCAGATCAAGAAAAACCTCAAACCCCAGCGTCTGTAATTCTTCTACCAGGGCAGGCCCCGCACGAGTGAACAATTCCTTACCGACTTTGACCCGGCACAAGTCGGGCGAGAGTTGGCGTGCCAGTTGCAGAGCTTCGGCGCTGGAGGGGTAGTCCAGCGCTACAATGACACTCACGAAGGATTCGCTGCGGACGCACCTGCGCGCAGCTTGCTCACTTCTTCCCGGCTACGGTCCAGCTGTTTGCGACTCGTCCTGAGGGAGGTACGCGTGCCCAGCAGCAGCAGAGAGGACGCCGCCATTCCCAGGATTCCGCCGAGCGCAAACGCTAACAAAATCCAAAGGGCGAGACTTTTGGGAGCGAAGGTATACAGCAAAAAATCCAACGGCACTTGCATATCGTTCGCGGTGGAAAACATCATGCCCAGACCGATCATGGCGAGCACTATCAATAGTGTGAGGAGCTTCTTCAGTAATTTCATGGAATCTTCCAGCTATACAACATCAAAAAATGGGTCGCTACGACAAACACAAAAAAGCGGTATGACCCTTCGATCATACCGCCTGTGATTTTCCGGACAAGCCCTACAGGCCCATCTGCAGTCCCAGGTTGACCCGCTCTCGCAGCTCTTTGCCTGGCTTGAAATGCGGCACATTTTTACCAGCCAGCTCCACCGCGTCCCCTGTCTTGGGATTGCGCCCGCGGCGAGGCTCACGAAAATGCAGTGAAAAACTGCCAAAACCACGTATCTCAATGCGCTCACCGTTGGAGAGGGCCTGTGACATGTGCTCGATAATTGTTTTAACTGCCAATTCTACGTCTTTCGAGGATAGCTGAGCTTGCTTCGCCGCGATCGACTCGATCAGTTCGCTTTTGGTCATACTGCCCTCTATTTCGAGGTCTTTTTATCAGACAATAATAAGAAAAACCATTGTGGACTCTCTATTCGTTTTTCACAAGTGCTTATTTTTTATAGGAAAACTACTAAAAACCTGCAAACCCCATGGGTAACTGAGGCGCCCCCGAGCCCGCCTTGAGACTCTAGTGGATACGGCGATCAGACCCATTTTAAGGCTCCTTAATGAACCGCATTTGGCGTGGCAGGGCATCTCATTTGACGCCTTGGGGGATTTCGGTCAAATGCCCTGTGATGAGTCCCGTCGTCAGGTGTCGCTGAGCTTTAGGATTAGCCCAACTCGTAAGTGCTGCGGGCCTTCTTGGTGGTTCGCCTAAGCGGTGGCTGCGGTGCGACTTTTTGGTGATTTAGCCAGAACCGTAAGTGTGCCGTGGAGTTTTGGGGATTAGCCGAAACGGCAGGTGTGGCGGGGAGAAGC
>JBLFXU010000279.1:0-4596 GCA_047609575.1 Bacteroidia bacterium
ACGTTCATGCGGTTGCGTATCGCAGCGATCGGCTCAAGCTCCGGTGTGAGAGCCCAGTCTGTGCCTTGCGTGGTTGGGTCCCAGCGTCGCGGATTCATGCCACAACCGAAGAACCATGTACCAAACCTTTGGGGCAGTGGGCCGCCGGTGGCCGCCATTGCATCGCCGTTGGTGTTCAGGAAGATATCCAGGAAGGGCAGCCCGACTGACACAGCAGCGCCGCCCATAGTGCCGCGTAGGGTGCCGCGCAAGAAACTGCGGCGCAGCATACCGCGGCTATTTTTGGCGATCGTCATGAGGCTTCACTCCCGTTTGGCGGTACTTTCACTGCTGCATTTTCTCTGGCCTTATTCTCTGCTGCGACTCCGTATTTCGCTTTGGCAGTGTGCTCTGCGGCTGACTGAGAGGCGGTACGGAAGGCCTGGGACAAAACGATTTCACGCATCAGCGCGGGCACCTGGTAATTGTGCTGCGCAAATTGATTTTCCAGATAGCGTAGCAGTTGGCGCTCCGGGTTGGTCTGTTTACGACCGACGGCGTAACGGTACATGTTCTGCACAAGACATGCGTTGATCAACGGGCTGTCGGCAAAGGCCTCGCCCAGGCCCTCTGGGCCGCTGAAGTCAGCGCCGTCGAAAGCACCACTGGTCTGGATGGCCACACCGTTTTCCAGCGTACGGAATTTGCCTATGCCATCGAAGTTTTCCATGGCAAGGCCAATGGGATCGGTCAGTTTGTGACACTTGCGGCAACTGGCTTGTGTTGAGTGTACCTCCAGACGTTCTCTGGCGGTTTTATACACGGCCTGCTGGTCGTTGGAGAACTGTGTAAAATCCACATCGGCTGGAGCCTCTGGAATAGTCTGACACAATAGCGCCTCGCGCATGAATACACCGCGCAGAGTTGCCGAGCTTCTACCCGGATGTGCAAACAGCATGTTGAAGCTGGCGTGGGATAGTAGACCTGCACGGGGTTGTGAGTCAGGAATAGATGCATCTTCCCAGCCATTGGCGGCGCGTACGGGCACACCATAGACGGGGCCCAGTGAGCGGGTCATGGGCAATTCTCGAGACGTGTACAGCGTGCGGTAGTCCGCCCGGCGTTCAACCAGCTGCTGTATTACAAAACGTAAAGTCTGTTCCCTGGCATCCATTGCCATGCGATTGCTGAACAGTGGGTAGCGAGCCACGTCCTTGCCCAGCTCATCGAACTGATCAAACAAGAAGAGGTCATCGAAAAAAGCGCGCACGCCATCTGCCAGATGATCTGAAGCGAGCATTCGTTCCACCTGCCGCGTCAGTTCCTGCGGCTCACTCAGGGTTCCCGCCTCGACGGCCGCTAGCAGTTCATCATCCGGTCCACGATTCCATAGGAAGTAACTGATGCGGCTGGCAAGGGTTTGCTCTGTCAGTTTCAACCGACCCGGGTGTTCTGGTGAGGGTGCTGGTTCGGCCTCTTCGATGCGAAACAAGAACTGTGGCGTTACCATCAGGCTAACCAGAGCCAGGCGCAAGCCCGCGTAAAAATCTCCCTGCTCGGCCGCCACGGCCGCGGCAGCTGTAACGCGGCTGTTGTAGTCTGCCGCTGTCAGCGGCCTGCGTAACAGTTTGTGACCGAAGACTTCGAGGGTTTTCTGCGTGCATGCGTCGTCGGGGGCGCTCGGATTGCTGGGCTCGCAGGGTAGAATTCCGCTGCGCAGCGCTTCGGAGGTAATCTGCTGCACGGTGTTGTGCGCAATCGCCTCGTACTGCTCGAAGCCGCTGGGGGTTACTGCAACCAGCGCAGTGCCCAGAGCATTCAGTCCGTCGCGGCGGCTGTCGGGCTCAAAGCGTCCCGCCACCTCTACTTTTGGTCCGAAGGCATCTTCGATGGCGTAGCGGTACTGTTCTGGCGTCAGTCGGCGCATGGCCAGGGGGCCGCCAATGACATCAGGTTCACCGCTACTGTCGCAAGCAGTGAGACAGGCCATGAGTGCCAGCATAAGCCCTATCAGGGAGAAACGTCGTACTGCCTTGATCATAAAGCTGCACCTGTTCGTCACCCGAAGTGAGTTGCGCTATGGTGACAGACACCACTGACGCAACTACGGCGGGCTTGTAGTCCTTTCTATAGTCTTTGTTCTGTCTGAAAGGAACCTTAATTTCTGGCTTGGTTATCACGGGCAAGCAACGGTTTCGCCGCGTTGAAGCCTGTCTAGCCACCTTTTGTCGTTATTCTGATAATTCCTTACCCCAGTATCACCCAAGGAGTGTACCCCTGATAATATACACCCTGTTGCTATGCTTTGCCCCCGATCCCATGGGGCAGGCGGCCAACAGAAATGCGCACTTATTGGAGGTGGGTAATGTTGGACGCTGATGAGGCCCGTGCATTCGCGCAGGACAGGATAGAGTCATGGAATGCCCATGATATGGAGCGCATTCTGTCTCATTACGAGGACGGCTTCGAGATGACTTGCCCCGTGATTATTTCTACTATGGATGAGCCGTCAGGCACATTGCGGAATAAAGCGGCAATCGCAGCGTACTGGGGCAGGGTGCTGGAGCGCTATCGCGAGCTGCACTTCGAACTGCTGCATTTGCTACACCGAGCGGGCAGTGTCACCATCATCTACAATGGTGTGCGCGGCTTGTCCGCGGAGGTGTTCCATTTTTCACCGTCGGGCAAGGTGCAAACGGTCCGCGCCCAATATATGCCCTAAATCGGCTGGAGATATTAATGACCCTTGCGTTCAAATCGATCTTGTTGGGCGTTGCACTGTCAGTGTTGGCTGCCTGCGTAACGGCTCCTGCTCCGAAGCAAACAGCGTTCACCATTGCGGTCATTCCAGATACGCAGAATATGGTCAGCTTTAAGCATCAGAAAGAGAAGGGCTTCGCGCTTGATGGTGCGCATCAGTTCAGGCGCCAGCTCGCAATCATCGCTCGCTGGCGTGACGACTACGAGCAACCACTGGCTTTTGTCGCAGCTGTGGGTGATGTGTGGCAGCACCAGTCGCTGAAAATGGACGAGGAGCATCAAGCTCGCGGATTCAAGTCAGTGGCCAACCCCTACTTTTCCGAAGAACTAAAAGTAACAAAACGGGTGGTCAAACAAGAGATTCCACTGGCCATTAGAAATTACGCGCTGCTGGATGATGCCGGTATTCCATTTGGCGTTGCGCCTGGCAACCACGACCACGACGCCATGTGGAGTGTGCAGGAGTTCCCGCCGAATCTAGAAATTGAGCCCGGTGAGCTGCGTATGGTGCCCGAGCATTTGGGCATGCTACACATCGGAGGCTTGGATAATTTTCGCAGCGCTTTCGGTGCGCAGAGCCCATTTTTTGCCGATAAACCCTGGTATGTAGCGAGCTATGACGGCGGTGGCAGTAGTGCCCAGACATTCACTGCCGGTGGCTATACCTTTTTGCATATCGCGTTGACGATGCAGCCCTCTGACGAGGTAATCGCCTGGGCGCACAGCGTCATCGATGCACATGCAGGTCTGCCTACCATCGTCAGTACGCACGATTACCTGAATACCGCGGGCGAGCGCCTGGCGAACCCGATTGTCGATCTGTCGCGGGTCGACCCGGAGCAACACAATAGTGCACAACAGTTGTGGGAAAAGTTGCTAAGCCAACGTGATGAGATTTTTCTGGTCTTGTGCGGTCACCAGCACGCGCAAAGCCGTCGAGTGGATGCCAATATTAACGGCTTTGAGGTCCACCAGATCCTGGCTGACTATCAGGCCCGGGGGCAGACGGGGCTCGATGCCGGACAGCCTATGGATCGAATCAGAGGTAAGCCGTTCGGTCTGGGGGACGGTTGGTTCAGATTGATGGAGTTTGAACTCTGGTCAGAACAGCCAGGTGTGAGTGTGCGCACTTACTCCAGCCACTACGAGGGTTACTCGAATGAGATAGCCGAATACGCCAAGTGGTATCAGAAGTACGAGCAGCCGCAAATGAGCGAGGAAGAGTTTCTCGGCGCGGATGACTTCCAGCTTGCGCTACCTGATTTTCGCCAGCGCTTTGGCCCACCGCAGGCTCAGTCTGCGGCGGAGCAATAGCTGGCCTTGTTGATGGCCCGTTTGGCGTCTAGTTCCAGCGCCTCGTAAGCACCGTCAATCATTGTGCGTTGTCTTTCAATCTATGGCTGCAGCGAGGACGTATTCTAGACGGAGATTGTCCGAATGAAAGCAGGGCGTTCGCAAAGTCTGGCGTAGTAGGCCTCGGTATTGGGCTTGAAGCCCGCGCGTAGGTTCAGTACCTCATCCGCCAGATACAGTGCCATACCGACGCAAATATCGGCAGTAGTGAAGCGGTCAGCGCAGAGGAATTCACGATCTGCCATTGTCCGCTCAACGCTGCGTAGTCGAGAAAAAAACCACGCAATGTAGTCATCACCTGCTTGCTGCAGACTCTTCTCTGGTTCCAGCAATTTGTAGCGCAGGGCAACTGTTTGTGGAAATGTCAGTGTGGCATCGGAGCGGTGTACCCAATTCAGGTACTCACCGTAGGCGCTTTCATCGGGCGCGACCCGCAGAGATGTCGGTCCGTACCGGTTCACCAGGTATTCGCTGATACCGGCGGATTCAGTCATCTCCACATCG
>JBLFXU010000280.1:0-4504 GCA_047609575.1 Bacteroidia bacterium
GATCGCGCAATACACGGTGCACTACCTGTTACATCATGTGAATTGGATGTGGCGACTGCATCTTGTGCATCACGCTGATACACATGTGGATGCTTCCTCCGGTACGCGCCATCATCCGGGGGATTTTGCGTTTAGATTGGTCGCATCAGGCGTCGCTATCATCGCGTTTGGTATTCCAGCGGTCTACTACGTTATCTATCGAATTCTGACGCCCTTTTTTGGCTATTTCACCCACGCTAATATGAAACTACCCAAGCAGTTGGATCGGGTTCTCAGTCTGGTGTTAGTGACACCCGACATGCACAAGTTTCACCATCACTATCAGGCGCCCTGGACCGATTCCAATTTCGGCAACATCTTCTCTTTCTGGGACAGACTATTTGGCACCCTGGTATATGAAGACACAGCTGACATTCAATACGGGCTGGATGTTATGGACAACAGTCGGGACCTGGACCTGATGTATCAGTTAAAGGCGCCTATTGACTCAAGCATAGACAGCTCACACCGTCCCGGACTGACGAACTAGCGGACAAGAACGCGCGCGCCTAAAGCCTCAGGACATGCCCAGTGAGAGTAGGTTATCCAGCGGACGATACAGCTCTTCCAGGTAATCGATGTCTTCGGGCTGCAGCACAATCTGTGTGGCCTCCACCAGGTCAGTGAGTTGCGACACCTTCGACACACCTACTACGGGCGCGCTGACAGCCGATTGACTGAGCAGCCAGGCAATGGCAATTTGGGCCGGTTTCTTACCGTACTTGTCGGCGGTTTCCACTACTCGTTCAGCAATTTTGAAATCATTCTCGCCTCGATAAAGGCCCTGTGTGCGCTCTTTATCATTGCCCGATGAACGGTTAGTGCTGCCTGAATCAAATCCACCTTTATAGGCACCAGCAAGAATACCTCGCGCGAGTGGCGACCAGGGAGTAACCCCTATACCGGACTGCTCGCAGTACGGGATCATCTCCCGCTCTTCTTCGCGATAGATCAAATTGTAGTGGTTCTGCATCGAGATAAATTTGGCCCAGCCATGACGCTCAGCGGTCATTTGCAACTCGGCAAACTGCCAGGCAAACATAGATGACCCGCCGAGATAGAGCACCTTCCCTGCCTTTACCAAATCGTTGAGTGCTTCCATCGTTTCTTCTATAGGCACAGCAACCTGCCAGGGTATGCCGTGAGGGTGGCGATGGATAATCAGTTGATCCACATAGTCCAGCCCCAAGCGCTGGAGGCTGCGGTCCATGCCTTCAATAATATGCTTACGCGAAAGCCCGCTCATATTGGGATTGCTACCCATAGGCATGGCAACCTTAGTGGTGAGCACATATTCATCGCGCGGCAACAGTTCGCGCAACAAGCTGCCGACGATCTCCTCGCAGGCGCCGATACCGTAAAAATCTGCACAGTCAAAGTAGAACAGACCATGGTCGATGGCGGCACGGAATATCTCGCGGGCATCATCGATGCCCAGGGTCCAATCGCCCTGGTGGCCCTGCCCTGGCACACCAAAATTCATAGTGCCAAGGCACAGCTGCGACACCTGCAAACCACTGTTGCCTAATTGAACGGGGTTGAGCATTGATGCGCCTCCATGAAATTTCAAATACGAGCCCGGTATTACAAGCCCTTTTTACTGTTGTCAGAGGCAGGAAAGGTACGCCTAGCCTCCGGCCAGAATGAACGGAACAACTCAATCGCATAGGGAACGGCCCTGCCCTACCCTACCAGACCTCCTTGAAAGGACGCACATCTAGCTCGAAAGTCCAGGCATTGCGCGGCTGGCTGTGCAGAAACCAATAACTCTGGGCGATGGCATCCGGTTCGAGAGAGCCGTCTTCCCCCAGGTGCTCCAGGTATTCGCCAAGAAGAGTTTGCACTAGTTCTCCGTTAATTACCCCGTCTACGACCACATGGCCCACATGCACTCCCCTGGGACCATAGTCCTTTGCCAGCGCCTGTGCGAGATTACGCAGGCCCGCCTTGGCAGCGCTAAAGTGGGCGAATCCGGGTTTGCCGCGCATCGAAGCAGACGCACCGGTAAACAATAACGATCCACCGGTTTCCAGCAGTGCTGGCAATGCGGCCTTTGCCGTAAGAAACGCAGAGAGTGTACAAACACGCCAGAACTGCTCAAAGAGCTCTGCGGTGAGATCATCAAAGCTGAGCAGACGGTTGTTACCGACGTTGAAGATCACGCTGTGAACTGGCCCGATGCCTCCGGCGACGAACATCAGGTTTTCCAGCTGAGCAGCATCGGTTGCGTCAGCTACACAAGCGGTACAGGAGCCGCCTGCGCTGGTGATTTCAGCGGCAACCTGCTGCAGTCGCTGCTGCGTGCGGCCCGCCACCACCGTATGCATGCCCTGTGTGGCAAACTGGCGCGCAATGGCTGCGCCCAGTCCATTACTTGCATTCACTCCAATAACCACTGCAACACTCATGCAACACCTACTCCCGTTTCGATGATTTTGCTCGGCCCGCTGGCCAACCCTGGAACTAGCGGTTTAATAGTCAGCGGTTTAGCAGTCAGCGACTTAATAGAATGTGCAGCAAGTTGTCCTGGAAAGTGATATTCCCCGGCAGCCGACTGTGGTCCTCACAGAACATAACCGGGTAATCGAGCGGAAAATTGCTGAATCGATGCCGTGGAATACTCGGGTCAAGCGCGGCACGACCCAGCAGTGATGCCTTGGTCACCGCCCCATCACCTGGCTCCAACATCAATGACTCATAGTCTACGCCCTCATGCGGCGCCTTAATCTCATCGGGCCACAGACGCACATGGGATTCTTCGCCGATATCTTCAATGAGAATACGTGCGGGAGTGGCCACGCAATCCCCACCAAACACGACCAATTCATAGGGACTGTCCTCATTCTTCACCGTCAGGGACCAGACAAAACGGCGCGCCCGTTCAAGATTTCTGTGTACATACGCCTCCAGCTCAGCCAGTGCCTGTTCATTCCAGCCTTGCTCGACCAGGCGTTTACGCAAGGCTGGATCATACGCCCCCCATTCGAGGTCACGCCAGATATCAACATCGAAGTGATCACGCGACAGTATTTCGCCACGACTGCCAAGAATGGGATCAATGATGGGGTGCGGCATTAACTGGAACCCGCTGGGAAACGTCAGCAACACTTCCGCGGGCACGGTATTAACGGCAAAATCTGCTCCGGCGATTAGTTGCTGCAGTGCGCTGGTTGAACCCAGGCTAGGCGTGCCTACCAGCACAACTTTACGCACTTTCTTGCCCCCCGCATTACTAACCGGAAAGTCATTGTCATCAAGCACGTCCGCAACACCATAGCGTAGCCAGTAGCGACTCACCAAGCCGCCCATGCTATGCGCCACAATATCGACTTTGAGACCCGGGTCGCCGTGATCTGCGCGGATTTGCTCAACGAACGCATCCAACTGGGCGGCGGTACTCGCGTTGTCACGGCGCCAGTCGTAAATAAAGCGGTAGAAATGCCGGGCACCCTGCGTAGCTACTTGCCCGGGTTCGGCCAGCACATACCCCCCTGGGCCGGTCAGAGTCGCCTCTATGCGTCCATAAAAGTCCTGGCCAGCAACCGTATCGGTCATGCCACAGGGCGTCAGGTTGCCCGATTGCACCGGTGCAGCGGGGGCACTGGGCAGCTGCAAGCTCCGGTAGTCAGAGAACAATAGGCCGCTAATACCTCCGGGCCAATGCTCCTCGCCCGACTCATCGCACAACCGAGCACCGAAAGCACCGTGCACGAGAATGACGGGGGGCTGACCTACATTGTCAGCAGAGGTACGATAGAGACGCTCAAGATCCGGCGCAGGCATACTGGAACAGGCCACCAGGGCTAGTCCAGCCAGGGAGGCCATCAGGCTCCGCCAACAGGGTATGGGTTTTTGCATGTTCAATCTGCCCGGACGGTTAAACAGGGTACATAGTAATAGATTGCGCTGCGGGGAATCACCTCAATAATAATGCCCCTACCGACATTATGCGACAGAGCCGTTAAGCGGTATCCTGCGCAACCTATAAGAACAGTAAAAATACTTGGGGCTTACACTGAAAAAACTACTCGTTGGCCTGCTCGTCCTCGGTATCGTCGGCGGTATCGGCTACATCGTATGGGCACCTTCCGCCCTCGTTGATCCTTTTGTCGTTACCTATATCGACAACTGCGCCAGCTGTCATGGAGATGATCTGCAAGGACAGCCTGGCAAGGGTACACCACTATTGGGCAATGACCTCAGCCATGGCGACTCAGTGGCTGCGCTGAGCAAAACCATAGCCCACGGCATACCCGGCACTAGCATGGCCGGATGGTCTGAAGATCTTTCCCCGACAGAGATTCGTAGCCTGTCCATCTATATTGCCGAGCGACGCGTTGACCGGCTGTTCACGGAATTCAAGACCGATGCCCCCGTATCTGTCTCCAATGATGAAATCGAAGGGCAACTACACAACTTCAGGCTCGAGGTAGTGACGGACAAGCTGGATCCGCTGCCCTTTTCC
>JBLFXU010000281.1:0-4492 GCA_047609575.1 Bacteroidia bacterium
GGCGCAGCAGGCCGTTGTCTACAAACACACAGGTGAGTTGATCGCCAATAGCCCGGTGCAGTAAAGCCGCCACAACAGAGGAATCTACGCCTCCGGACAGACCCAGCAGCACCTTGTCGGTACCGACTTGGGCCTGTACTTGCGCGACGGCATCCTCAACAATATTGGCCGCGTTCCACAGACCTTCACAGCCACACTTTTCCAGCGCGAAGTGTTCGAAAATTCGCATGCCCTGCAGGGTATGGGTGACTTCCGGGTGAAACTGAATGCCATAGAATGGCTTTTCCCGGTGGGCCATACCAGCGATGGGGCAACTGTCTGTCTCAGCGATAAGCTCAAACTCTGGCGGCAGTTCAACCACCTTATCGCCATGGCTCATCCACACATCAAGTACGCCACGACCGTGGTCGTCAATGTGATCTCGAATGTCATGCAGCAAACCCCCGTCACCTACCTGGCGAATCTGCGCATAACCAAACTCACTCACTGGCGAGCCCTGCACCCGCCCACCGAACTGCTCTGCCATCGCCTGCATGCCATAGCAGATTCCAAGCACAGGTACACCGAGTTCAAAAACGCAGTCAGGCGCGCGGGGAGATTCATTAGCAGCGACTGACTCAGGCCCGCCGGAGAGAATTATTCCCCTGGGGTTGTAATCGCGGATTTCTTGCTCGCTCATGTCAAAGGCGCGGATTTCGCTATACACACCCACTTCCCGCACGCGGCGGGCAATTAGCTGGGTGTACTGGGAGCCGAAGTCCAGAATGAGAATTTTCTGGGCATGAAGTTCTGCGCTCATGGTCGATCCTGATCAGTGCGGCCAGCAGCACATGCAGTGCGGGGCCAATAGTGAAGAACGCCGCTGTATAGCGGCTGGTACTTAGCCCACTCTTTAGCCCAGTCCGCGTACCGGATAGTTGGGCGCTTCCTTGGTAATGGACACATCGTGGACATGGCTCTCGGACATGCCGGCACTCGTGACGCGCACAAACTCTGGCTGCGTACGCATGATCTCGAGATCTGCACTGCCGGTGTAGCCCATGGCTGCGCGCAGCCCTCCCATCAGTTGGTGTACGATGGCAGCGACTGGACCTTTGTAAGGCACGCGGCCCTCAATACCCTCGGGCACCAACTTCTCCGCACCCTGACTAGCATCCTGAAAGTAACGATCCGAAGAACCCTGTGTCTGAGCCATGGCACCGAGCGAACCCATGCCACGATAGGCCTTGTATGTCCTGCCCTGATAGAGCTCGACCTCTCCTGGCGCTTCTTCTGTTCCAGCGAACATGCTACCCATCATGACGGAGTGCGCGCCGGCTACCACGGCTTTGGCGATGTCGCCGGAGAAGCGCACACCACCGTCAGCAATCAACGGGATATCTCGCCCTCGCAAGGCCTCACTGACATTGGCAATGGCCGTAATCTGCGGCACGCCAGTACCTGTGACAATACGGGTGGTGCAAATGGAACCAGGGCCGATTCCGACTTTAACGCCATCTGCTCCCGCATCAGCGAGTGCCAACGCCGCTGCCGCAGTGGCGATATTGCCCCCTATCACCTGCATAGAGGGATAGCAGCTCTTAATCATTCTGACTCGATCCAGCACATTTTTTGAATGGCCATGTGCGGTATCCACTACCAGCACGTCTACCCCGGCCTTGATCAGCGCCTCTACCCGGTCATCTGTGTCAGGGCTGGTGCCCACAGAGGCGCCTACACGCAGCTGTCCGTAGGAGTCTTTGCAGGCCAGGGGGAAACTCTCCGCCTTATCAAAGTCCTTAACCGTAATCATGCCACACAGGTCAAAGTTGTCGTTCACCACCAGAATTTTTTCGATGCGGTGCTTGTGCAGCTTCTCCTGTACCTCGGCCAGATCAGCTCCCTCTTTCACGGTAACGAGCTGATCCCTGGGGGTCATAATAGCGGAGACCAACTTCAGCGGATTCGACTCAAAGCGTAAATCGCGACGTGTCACGATACCCACCAGATCCTTACCGTCCATGACAGGCACACCGGATATACCGTTAGAATCAGTCAGCTCCATGAGTTCGGCGATGGTTGCAGCCTGCTGTATGGTGATGGGGTCTTTCACCATGCCGCTTTCAAACTTTTTAACTCTGCGCACTTCATCCGCCTGATCGAAGATGGACATGCTCTTGTGGATGATGCCAATACCGCCTTCCTGGGCAATGGCAATAGCGAGGCGGTGTTCTGTGACAGTGTCCATGGCGGCGGATACCAGGGGCATGTTCAGCTCGATTTCACGCGTCAGCCGGGTGCGCAGGGATACGTCCGTGGCGATAACTTCCGAGTACCCGGGGGTAAGCAGGACATCGTCGAAAGTAAGGGCTTCCTGAGCGATTCGCAGCATAGGGCGGGTTCTCCGACTAGCGAGCTTGAATTTAGCGCGCGATTATAAGACCTAGTGGTCTGTAGCACAATTACAGTGTCTTGTTTCACCCGATAAATACGCCTGGATCTTCGATTCAGTCCACCGCAGCAATGCAGTAAACTGCCCGCTGATTCAAATCACGCACCACGGGGTCCCGGACTTGCCCAATCCAGTAGACAACAGCGTACCCACCCTCACAGTCAGCCAGCTGAACCGTCGTGTGCGCTCCATGCTGGAAACCCAGCTCGACTTTATCTGGGTAGAAGGAGAAATCAGCAATTTCGCTGCACCCTCCTCCGGACACTGGTACTTCTCGCTAAAGGACGGCAGCGCACAGGTACGCTGCGCCCTGTTCAAAAACCGCAACCAGCGACTGCGCTTCACTCCCGCCAACGGTGACGCGGTAAGACTACGTGCGCGGGTGTCCCTGTACGAGGCCCGCGGTGAATTCCAACTCATCGGCGAGTTTCTGGAGCAGGCAGGCGCTGGTGCGCTGCAGGCCCAATTCGAACAACTCAAGGCCAACCTTCTGGCTGAGGGCTTATTTGACCCGTCACGCAAGCAACCGCTGCCCCAAAGCGTATCCCACGTGGGCGTCATCACCTCCCCTACGGGAGCGGCCCTACACGATATCCTGACCGTCCTGGCCAGGCGCTGCCCTGGCATCAAAGTGTCGCTATTGCCGGTGCCGGTGCAGGGAGACGAGGCACCGGGGAAAATTGTTCAGGCCCTGGAACAAGCCAACCGTTGGCAGAGTGCCGACAAAATCGCCCTGGATGTGCTTATTGTCGGACGCGGCGGCGGCTCACTCGAGGACCTCTGGGCCTTTAACGAAGAAATCGTCGCCAGAGCGATTGCCGCCAGCGACCTCCCGGTCGTCAGTGCAGTGGGGCACGAGGTCGACTTCAGTATTGCTGACATGGTGGCCGACCAGCGCGCAGCCACCCCCTCGGCAGCAGCCGAACTGGTCAGCCCGGATCAGCAAGAATGGCTCTACAATCTTCTCGGCGCGCGTGCAGACCTTGGACAGGCCATGCTGCGTCGCCTACGCCACGCGCAAACCAATATCGAGCATCTGCGCAGCAGGATCAGACACCCTGGAGCGCGACTGCGCGAACAAGCCCAAAGACTGGATGATCTGGAACAACGTTTGATCTTGGCGCAGCAAGGATTACTGCGCCAGCACTCGAATGATACCGCCGTGCTGAACAGCCGCCTACGCGGGGCTTCTCCACTGCATCGCCTGCAGCGGTTACAAGGGCAGCTGGATGAACGAGGGCTGCGTTTGCGCACCAGCATCCAGGCTCGCCTACAGGATGGCAACGCTCAACTGGCCAGGTACAGCGGCATTCTGCAGTCGCTGAGTCCACTGGCCACGCTGGCACGGGGCTACGCGATCATCACCGACGCCAGCGGTCGCGTGGTGACAAATGCCAATGAAGTGAGTACGGGGGATGAGATAAGGGCACGCCTGGCCGCAGGGGAGCTGGATCTTGTCGTCAGGAAGGTAAAGCCGGCGGACTAGGGTCCGCCACCACAGTCAATATTTCGCAGGCAGACGGGTATTGATGATGATGTGTCGGCCCTCGAAACGAATATATTCACCGATTGTCAGGTCCTTGAGGATACGCGCCACCATTTCCCGGGAAGCGCCAACGCGATCAGCAATATCCTGCTGCGTAAGCTTCTCGGGGATATACAGCGAACCATCGCCACGCTCTTCGGATAGGTCCATCAAAACGTTGGCGACTCGCCCGTAGACATCCTGCAAAGCCAGACTTTTAACGTCTGCGGTGAGCTTGCGCACGCGGGCCGCAAGATTGCGCACCAACTGCTTGCCAATATTAGGATGTTCATCCATCACCCGGCTGAAGTCTTCTTTATATATGATGCAGAAGGACGACTTTTCTACCGTGCGAACCGACGCGGAGCGAGTGGAATCATCCAGCAGAGCAAGCTCGCCGAAGTAGTCACCCTCAGCCTGGGTGTTCATGATGAACTCTTTGCCGTTTTTGTCACTGCAATAGACTTTGACCTTGCCACTCTCTATTACAAACAGGGAATCAGCCGGGTCATTCTCATGAATCACCACCGTATTCT
>JBLFXU010000282.1:0-4455 GCA_047609575.1 Bacteroidia bacterium
CCCAGCACCCTTTCGCCCGCTTCACGAACCACCGCAAAGGCCTCGGGAAGTAACTTATCCAGCGCCTCACCTTCGGTAATACGCGCACGAAAAGAATCACTCTTGGCGGTTAGTTGCGCATCGGAAAGCGCACCGATTTCGTCGGACAGGGCATTGATCTGCTTCACGACCTTGCCCATGCGCTTCAGCTCACGACTGTTACGCGTGCCAAATACAGTTTTTAGTGTTTTGTTAATCATCTCTTACGATCGCCTGGAATACGGGAAACACCATTCGCCTCACTGCGAATGGGAAAATCATGCAACAGGAATGAATCAGCGCCGCGTGCGGGCTACGTAACTGGAGGGATCGACAGCGCGGCCGTGCTTGTACACTTCGTAGTGCACATGGGCGCCGGTGGAGCGCCCGCTGGAGCCCATCAGGGCGATGGTGTCTCCCTTGCGTACCACATCACCCTGCTCTACAAGGTTCTGTTTGTT
Source organism: Bacteroidia bacterium (assembly GCA_047609575.1). Taxonomy (GTDB): domain Bacteria; phylum Pseudomonadota; class Gammaproteobacteria; order Pseudomonadales; family Halieaceae; genus Marimicrobium. Next base: position 480 of record JBLFXU010000282.1, read on the forward strand.
GTGCGCATAACGGGTTACAAAACCATCGGCATGAGAAACTTCAACCAGTTCGCCGTAACCATTTTTGGTACCAGTCCAGGTCACGACGCCAGCAGCGACCGCGACTACGTCTGCGCCTTCCTTGCCGGCAAAATCCAGGCCGTTATGCATAGCCGGTTTGCCGCTGAAAGGATCTGTGCGTTGACCATAATGGGAGGATATCCAGCCCTTGCGTACCGGGCGGCCTGATAGGAAGCGCTGTTCCCTCAATTCGCGGTTGGTCAGCATCCTTTGAAGGATATCGAGCTGCTGTTCCCGATCTGCCAGTTGCGATTCAAAGCGCGCCAGCTCGCTGTCTAGATCGGTGGCGATAAACTCGACATTAAACTCGCCGCCAAGTGGTCCACCGAGGGCCGGAGGCTGGCTGAAATCAAATTCTCCGTCTTCCAGGTCTGCCATCGCGGTCAAGTGTTGGCCGAGGGCGTCGATCCGCGTCATGCGCGCCTGTAATTCGGCCAGATTCAGGCTCATGGCCTGCATTTGGCGCTCCGCCATGCCTTTGATGGCGTCAAGATCGCCCGATTGCTCGGCCAGATCATCCTGCAGTTGGTCCAGTGTGGCGCCGCGCAGTGAGCGTGCTTCGCTCTCCTGGCCAGCAAAATACCCAGCCGCAAGGATTCCTAGCGGCAAACCGAGGCAGCACAGGGACACAAGTGCCCGTGACCAGCGCCCAAGCTCGATGGCCCGTGAGCCGCCATGCCGGGGATTGATGAGAATGACTTTCATTCGATGGCTGAAACAAGCAGAAAATTGGCTGCGAACTATGACACAAACTGTTTATGAATACCACGATCAGCCCGCGTTGGTAGTGGCTCAGCCTGAAATCAGGAGCCGTTACCAAGGAGCCCGAGAGCTAGTCTGTTTCCGGGGGCGTCTGGCGACAGGAGGGCCTGCCCGGCTTTACAGCGTGCCCCTCTTTTCGGGTATCGGGTGCGTCGCCAGTCGAGCCTGTACAGGGAGGTACGCTTTTTGGCGCGGCAGGCGTCCCTCGTCCCCGGTGACGCGCTAGCGCTCGGGCTCTCGGGCTCTCGGGCTCTCGGGCTCCGTGATCCGTGATCCGTGATCCATCAGTATTTCCAAACTGAGCCACTACCCCCCGCTTCTACTCCTGCCAAGGTGCCACATCAAAGGTCACCGGAGCCGCTCTGGCATCCTCAAAACTGACCAGCTCCCAGGCATCAGTGTTGTCTAGCAGCACCGTGAGCGCCCGGTGATTCAGGGTATGCCCGGACTTCACAGCTGAAAACTCGCCAATCAGGTTGTGTCCCAGCAGATAGAGATCGCCAATGGCATCCAACGCCTTATGGCGCACAAATTCATCATTACTGCGCAGCCCCTCCTTGTTCAGCACCCGATAGTCATCCACGAGTACCGCATTGTCGAAACTGCCGCCCTTGGCAAAGCCCTGGGTACGCAGATACTCCACTTGGCCCATAAAACCAAAGGTCCGTGCCTGACTGACCTCTCCAGCAAAGGCCGAGCACGACAAATCCACGCAGACATGGTCGGCTAGACCGCGAAAGACCGGCTGCTCGAAATCTATGGTGAATGAAACCTTGAATCCATGATACGGGCGGAAAACCACCCGCTTGTCCCCGTCTGCCACCGTCACTTCGCGCATAATGCGCAGAAATTGTTTGGCTTGGGGTTGCAGACAGATACCCGCCTGCCGAATCAGCTCGACAAACGGCGCCGCGCTGCCATCCATGATGGGAACCTCGGCAGCAGAAACATCTACCCGGGCATTGTCTATGCCAAGCCCAGACAGGGCCGCGAGCAGATGTTCCACAGTAGCCACCCGCTGATCGCCGGAGGCCAGAGTTGTACAGAGCGTGGTGTCGCAGACATTGGCGGCGCGGGCGGGGATGTCCCGCGCCGACTCAAGGTCTATTCGGCGGAAGCAGATGCCTGCATTTGCAGGGGCCGGCGCCAGCGTGAGCTGGATCGTCTCCCCTGAATGTAGGCCGATTCCCGTGGTGCAAACCGATTTCTGCAGCGTGCGCTGGCACAGCACCATCGCTCTCCGGGGGCTGGCGAAGCTTCGCCTAGCCCCTCATCCAGTTGCTAGTCTGCCTGACGTCGCAGGAAAGCGGGGATATCGAAATAATCCTCGCCCTGGGCTTCGGTAGCACCCGCCTGCGGAGCGGCAGAACGCGGACGACGGCGATTCACTGCCGGTTGATCCAGCTTGCCCCAGTCCTGCTCATCCGCCGCTTGTCGTTCTTCACTGACGGCATGACGAGGCGCTGCACTCTCCACAACCTGCAGTGGCGCGCGGGCCGCGTCGATACCGAGTCCTGTTGCAACGACGGTTACCTTCAGCTCTTCATGCATATCAGGATCAATAACAGTACCCACAACGACAGTGGCATCCTCTGAGGCAAACTCCTCAATGGTGTCACCAACCTCGGAAAACTCACCCAGTGCCAGGTCGAAGCCGGCAGTGATGTTAACCAGGATACCGCGGGCACCCGCCAGATTGATGTCATCCAGCAACGGACTGTTAATGGCCTTCTCGGCAGCTTCGCGAGCGCGGTTTTCACCCTTGGCGTAACCCGTACCCATCATCGCCATGCCCATTTCGGACATTACTGTGCGTACATCGGCGAAATCCACGTTGATCATGCCAGGACGGATAATCAGGTCAGCAATACCCTGAACTGCGCCCAGCAGCACATCATTAGCTTCCTTGAACGCGTCTATCAGGCTGGTGTTCTTGCCCAGCACTTCCAGCAGCCGTTCGTTTGGAATGGTGATCAACGAGTCTACGTGCTGCTGTAACTCAGCCACACCCTCATGGGCAATTGCCAAACGCTTTTTACCTTCAAAGGGAAACGGGCGTGTCACAACCGCAACCGTGAGAATGCCAAGCTCTCGAGCAATTTCAGCAACCACTGGAGCACCGCCGGTGCCCGTACCGCCGCCCATACCCGCTGTAATAAAGACCATGTCAGCGCCGAACAGTGCGTCGGCTATTCGATCACGATCTTCCATCGCCGCAGCGCGACCAATTTCCGGGTTAGCACCGGCACCCAGCCCCTTGGTGATGGCGCCACCAAGCTGCAATACCGTCTTTGCATTAACATTGCTCAATGCCTGGGCATCGGTATTGGCGCAAATAAAGTCCACCCCTTCGACCGAGTGCTCGATCATGTGGCGGACAGCGTTGCCGCCGCCACCCCCAACCCCGATCACTTTGATCACGGCATTCGCGTGTTGATTTTCGATAAGTTCAAACATAGTGGTACTCCCCTTTTTATAAAAAATGTCTCGCTTACGCTAGACGATTTACAACTTCACTCAAAAGTTACTTTGCAACCAGGCTTTCACCCGACTCCACACGTTCTCATTGTTGCCGGCAGCTTTACTGCCACTGCCCGGCACATTGTCATTCTGGTGATCGACCCCGTACTGCAACAGACCTACACACGTGGCATAGATAGGGTTACGCAGAATGTCGTTCAGCCCCTGAACCGCCTGCGGATAGCCCACCCGCACCGGCATATGAAAAATTTCTTCGGCCAATTCAACAACCCCTTCCATCTTGGAGGTGCCGCCGGTAAGCACGATGCCCGCAGGCACCATGTCCTCGAAACCAGAACGGCGCAGCTCGGCCTGAATCAGCGTGAACAGTTCGTCGTAGCGCGGCTCCACCACCTCGGCCAGGGACTGGCGGGACAAATCGCGTGGCGCTCTATCACCCACGCTGGGCACCTTGATAGTTTCTTCGGGGCCCGCTAGTTGCGTCAACGCGCAGGCGTACTTGATCTTGATTTCTTCAGCATGTTGCGTAGGCGTACGCAGCGCCATGGCGATATCGTTAGTGACCTGATCACCAGCGATTGGAATAACCCCCGTGTGCCGGATGGAGCCGTCGGTAAAGATTGCGATATCGGTAGTGCCGCCACCGATATCCACAAGACACACACCCACATCG
>JBLFXU010000283.1:0-4455 GCA_047609575.1 Bacteroidia bacterium
ATCGCGCAAAATATAGGTGTCCTCGACTTTTAGACACTCCAGTTCAGGCATGGGTACAGGGTCCATTTTCGGCGGGGCCGCTTCGCCGCTACGCAGCAACTTGCGCGTATTTTTACAGGCTTCAGCGGTGCAGCCAAAATACTTGCCGAAGCGGCCGTTCTTCAACTGCATCTGGGCGCCGCACTTATCGCACTCCAGGCTAGGCCCTTCATAACCACGAATTTTGAATTTGCCATGCTCTACTTCAAAGCCGGGGCAATCGGGGTTGTTGCCGCAAACATGGAGCTTGCGCTCCTCGTCGATAAGGTAGCTGTCCATCGCCGTCTTGCAGATCTTGCAGTGGTGCTTGTTGCGTAACAGCCTTGATTCGGCTTCGTCGTCCGCATCCTCGCGAATTGCCTCATCACCCGGTGTCAGGTTGACGGTATGCTTGCAACGCTCCTTAGGTGGCAATGCATAGCCTGAACACCCCAGAAACACGCCGGTGCTGGCCGTGCGCACCTGCATGGGACGTTCGCAGGTACTGCATGCAATGTCCGTCATTGTCGGTTCATTGGGCTGCATGCCGTTAGGCTCATCTTCGCCGGCCTTCTCCATCAGAGAGCTAAACTCGGCGTAAAATTCATCCAGCAAAGCGTCCCAGCTCAAATTTCCCTTAGCAACCTGGTCCAGCTTCTCTTCCATTGACGCAGTGAAACCATAGTCCAAAATTTCGGCGAAGCTGCCCTGCAGGCGCTGGGTCACGATGTCACCCATCTTCTCCGCATAAAAGCGCTTGTTCTCAAGACGCACATAGCCGCGGTCTTGAATGGTCGAAATAATCGAGGCATAAGTGGAGGGACGGCCTATGCCGCGCTTCTCCAGCTCACGTACCAGGCTGGCTTCACCATAGCGCGACAACGGTTTGGTGAAATGCTGCGCTGGATCGAGTTTTTGCAGCAACAGCCCCAGGCCCTCCTGCATATCTGGCAAAACCTTATCCTCGACCTTACCGCCGGCCGGCGGCTGCACACGGGTATACCCGTCGAATCGAATAATGCGCCCCTTGGCGCGCATCTCGAACTCACCCGCTGAGCAGGTCACTACGGTGGAGGTGTACTCGGCGTCGGGCATCTGGCATGCCACAAACTGGCGCCAGATCAGCTCGTACAGCCGTTCTGCATCTCGCTCCATGCTCTTCAGGGACGTCTGCGACACATTGACATCTGAGGGACGGATCGCCTCGTGCGCTTCCTGTGCACCCTCTTTAGAGGAGTACAGACGCGGCTCCTCAGGCAGGTATTTACCTGTGAAGTTATCTTTGATGTAGGTTCGACAGGCCGCCACCGCATCGACGCTGAGGTTGGTGGAGTCCGTTCGCATGTAAGTGATATAGCCCGCTTCGTAGAGGCGCTGCGCCATCATCATGGTTTTCTTGACGCTGAAACCGAGTCGGGTGCTGGCAGCCTGCTGCAAAGTAGACGTGATGAAGGGAGACGGTGCTTTGGAGCGTGTGGGCTTATCTTCGCGCTTGCTAACCTGGTAACTCAGACTCTGCAGTTCGGTGTTCGCCGCCATTGCGTCGGTTTCGTTGTCCGGGCGAAATTTCTTTCCGGCCTGCTTGTTCACCTCAAAACGCACTGTCTCTTTCTCAGGCGTCTCCAGGTCAGCATGAATTTCCCAGTATTCTTCCGGGATAAAAGCCCTGATCTCTCGCTCGCGTTCAACCAACAAGCGCACGGCGACAGATTGCACACGACCGGCTGATAAACCCCGGGCGACTTTTGCCCACAGCAGCGGTGAGACCATGTAACCCACTACGCGATCGAGGAAACGCCGTGCCTGCTGCGCATTCACACGGTCCATATCCAGCAACGTGGGCTTCTCAAAGGCTTCGGTGATCGCCTTCTTGGTGATTTCGTTAAACACGACTCGCTGGTAGCGGGAGGTATCACCGCCGATGGCTTCGCGCAGATGCCAGGCGATAGCTTCTCCCTCGCGATCGAGGTCGGTTGCGAGATAGACGGCATCACAGCTTTCCGCCAGCTTCTGCAACTCACTGACCACTTTTTCCTTGCCTGGCAGGATCTGGTAGTCGGCCTTCCAGCCTTTATCGGGATCAATTCCCATGCGGCGAATCAGTTGCTCACGGGACTTTTTCTTCTTGTGAGCGACCTTCTTCGCCGGGGTCATCTTGCGCGTTTTGGCGGCCGCTGCGGCTCTCGCCTTGGGGTCAACTTGATTGGTACTGCTGCCCGAGGTAGGCAGATCGCGAATATGGCCAATACTGGACTTCACCACGAAATCCGGGCCGAGATAACGGTTTATCGTCTTGGCTTTCGCCGGTGACTCCACGATTACTAGAGATTTGGCCATATCAGTCCATTAATACCACTTGAGTTCGATGAATCGCCACGGGTATTGGCGCAAAAAAGGGGCATATATAAGTCGCCTAGTCGTCGGGGTCAAGAGAAATTCACTTTGGAGGCTGACACAATGCCTCCGACCAGCGCTCCAAAGAAGACCGAATTTGCTCTATCGTGACGCCCTCTTCGGCCTCCGTCCAGAACACGCCACAACTACCATCATCCGCACTTGCCGCGAGCACATCGGAGGGCAAATCTTCGAAGCTTTCGGGCACCGGCACATAGCCGCCCACTGCACACCATCCCTGCACATCCCGGCGCCAACCGACCCCGGCGATACGCCCGCAGCGCTTGGCCGGTAACCTTTTTCCGTAAAAAATAACGCTGGCAGAATTAATACCGAGTGGCCATGGTCTCTCCGTGCCTCCCGGGGGGTCCCGATACTCGACAAAGAGTCCAGCCATCGCCGCTTGTTCACGCATTCTGGCGACTCTTCGCTGGCGTTTACTTGGCGCAAAATGCAGCAATGGAGCAAACGCCAACGCCATAACGAAAATAATAAAAAGCCAGACCAAGCCTATTTCTCCTGATTCAGGTCAAACCTGAAGCGATTCCGGTGTCCCACGCTGCACCGCAGCACTTGTCGGCGCCCTATTCTATGCTATAACTGTCGCCAGACCGTATAAGGAGAACAACAATGGCCAACTACCAGAAAATTCTAGTCGCAATAGACCTCAGCGAGGACTCAAATATCGTGCTGCAAAGGGCGCTCAGAATAGCGCGAAGCAACGATTCCCAATTGCATCTGATCCATGTCATTGAGCCGCTGAGTTTCGCCTATGGCGGCGATATACCCATGGATTTCTCTGGTATCCAGGACGAAATTCACCAGCAAGCCACCGCACAGCTGAAACAGTTTGCGCAGAACAATGGCGTCAGTGAGCAGGACCAGCATATCGTATTGGGCAAACCGGAAGTCGAGATTCACGCCGCAGCAAAAGAACTAGCCACAGACCTCATTATCGTGGGCAGCCATGGCCGTCATGGGCTGGGACTACTGATGGGCTCTACTGCCAACGGCGTTCTGCACGGAGCGTCCTGTGACGTGCTGGCGGTACGCGTAGGCAAATGAGGGGCATAAATAGATTAGGTAGATAGGCCGTTATCACCCCAAAAACACTCTCAGCCCAGCCTTATCAAATGGCCAGCCAAGTTCGCGCCCATCCGGAGCCTGCAGCACCGGGATCCTGACCCCGTAACGCTCAAATAGCACATCCGATTCGCTAATATCCACCTCACGCAGCACTATCGCTTGCCCCTCATCCTGTAATTGCGCCACCACCCCCTTGGCCAGCTCACACAAGTGACAGGCGCTGGTGCTGTATAGAACGTAAGTCACCAAGATCCCACTCCGCTATTACTATCAATTCTCTATTTTCAATTTTCTGTTTTCTGCGCTTTATCCGGATCAGCCGGCCCGAGGCGTTGAGATTAAACCGCAGGTACAATAAACTGAACCGCTACCGGGGGCACTACCGCCCCAACTTCCGCTTGATTAACTGCCTGGAGTGAAGACGTGGCACTTTTCTCTCAACCGACTGCGCGCGCGCTGGCGATTCTCGATCTATTGATGGCCAACCCCCATCAGGCCTTCGGGCTGACCGAAATGACCCGACGCCTGAATCTCAACAAGGCCACCTGCCATGCGATTCTGACCACCATGGCTAATTACGGCTTCCTCGTGCAGGACCCGAAGACTAAGGCCTACAGACTGGGGCCGTCAATTATCGCCGCGGGCAATGCCGCCTTCGCCCAATTCCCGGTGCTGGAATACGCACGACCGGAATTGGAAGCCTTGCAAACCGAACTGGACATGGGCTTTGCCGTCACCGGTCGCTCGAAGTTGCACCAGGTATTGCTAGCTATGTACGGCCGCGCGTCGGGCATGATCGACTCGTTCCAGCTCGGTCTGCGATTGCCCAACACAGCGCCGGTTGCCGCGTGCTTCACCGCATTCTCCGACGCCAAGTACCTGGAGGCGTGGCTTACCCGCGCGCATGAATCCCGCGGCGGCTACAACGAAAAGCTGGACCAGAAATTGCGTGTGTCC
>JBLFXU010000284.1:0-4440 GCA_047609575.1 Bacteroidia bacterium
TGCCACACCTGCCGGCGTTGAGCACTACGACAAGCGCCATCTATTTCGCATGGCAGGTGAAGATAAGCGTTATCTGCCGGGCGCAGGCAGAGTGATTGTTCAGTGGCGAGATTGGCGCATCAACTTGCAGGTGTGTTACGACCTGCGCTTCCCTGTGTTCAGTCGCAATTGCGAGGACTACGACCTCGCCCTCTATGTCGCCAATTGGCCGACACAGCGACAATCCCACTGGCACCAATTACTCATCGCCAGAGCCATAGAGAATCTGGCCTGCGTGGTAGGCGTCAATCGCATCGGGACCGACGCACGAGGACTTAGCTACAGCGGGGGCAGTCTAGCGGTGGCCGCAGATGGTGAAATTTTGCTGGACGCCCACAGCGACAACAGTGCTTTTCAGGTCGTTCTCGACGGTGCTGCACTGCAACTTTATCGTGACAGATTTCCCTGCCAGTTGGATGCAGACAGCTTCCAACTCCAGTGACCGGTTAATCTGTGTTTTTCAATTCAGTTGCGGCCTACCAACCCAATGCCTCTTTGACAAACGGGATAGACAGTGACCTCTTCTCGGCGAGGGAGGCCTTGTCCAAGGTCTCTAGCACGTGCAGCAGCTGATCCATGGCGCGCGGCGCGCGGCTGACGATATAAGATGCAACACTCGGGGTCAGAGACAAACCCCTGCGGCTGGCCCGAAATTGCAAGATAGCCTCTTTGTCGTGATCTTCCGGCTGCGCCAATTGGTAAACAATGCCCCAAGACAAACGCGAGCGTAGATCTTCCAAATTGACGGCCAGCGCACGAGGGGCAGCATCTGCCGCCACGACCAGCCGACACCCGCGCTGACGAGCGTCGTTATACAGATTGAATAAAGCCTGCTCCCATTTCGCATCACCTAGCACCACATGGATATCATCGATACAGATCCGATCCAGGTTTTCCACCCCCTGTAACACGTCCCGAGCTGCATACTGGCGCAAGTCCGAGAGAGGCAAGTAAATCGTTTCGGCTCCCGGTTCATGGCAGCTTGCCTGCAGCAGGTGAGACTTTCCCGTGCCAGCTGGACCGTATAAGTAAATGACCGACTCGCCAGAAGGGTCCAACTGGCTCTGCAGAGCACCCACCAACGGCTGAACCTTCGGCAAAGCCAAAAAGTTGTCCAGTGTGGCGTCGTCGCGCAGACGCACCTCAAGCGATAATTGATGCTCTAGCGAATGGCGCGCCACGTCTAAGGGGGGGTCTACCTCTGCCATCGGTAGCTCAGCACCGCATCCGATTCAGTCGTTGGAACGAGCAGGAGATTTTCATTGAGTTCTATAATCGAAGACAGTTGCTCAGCGTCTGTCTGCGCTCGCAGGCGAAACCGAACCCGATCTCCCTGTATCTGTTTGATAATGACTTGTTCAACCAACTCCAGATTTTCCAACCAACTCACGATAGCCGCATACTCTGAATAGGTGAAAACACCGATGACCGACATGTGCATATCCCCGTTTTCACCGGTTGTGGGCGCCACGGCATACCTAGCGGCCATTTCACTGGCGACAATATTGACGCCATCACGCATGAATGACGCTAAATTATCAACGGTGACGGATCGATTGACGCGACCGTCCTGATAAAAATAGCTCCAGTCGCCCGCGGACTTCCCCTCGCCCACACTCGCCAGACGGCCTGCCACTATGTCCTGCGCGTTATAACGTGCGGAGGCCGCTTGGATAGCTGTTGCATTTAGGCGCCAGGCATCATTGAGGCTCAGCGCTGCCATATCTTCCAGGTCAAATACCGGGAGCTGCACCGGCACGCCGCGACGGGAAAATGCTTCGATTAGCACCTGCGCCTCGTCGGGCCAATTATCCCTATCGACGAAATGTCTGCCCTGCTCGTCCTCAACCACCACCCATGCCAGCACCAGCGGACGGCTGGCCGTCCATAGCGGCGCGCCCGACTGTATCACTAGGTCAGTGACATACTCACCGTCAAACTCAAACCGCACCGAAAAGCCCACTTCGGGCAGCTCATTGCGCGTATAAACGTATTGCTGCACGTGCGCGCGGGAATCTGATAACGCCTTAACGATCACCGGGTTGGCAAGCAATAGGCGCGAGCCAGACACTTTCACCAATACTTCAGTCAGGGCCTGACTGGCCGCAGCCGTCAGCGCTTTAGACCCTTGATTTGCCACAGGCACACTGGCCGAGTGCAGATCCCGCACCATCTCCGCCCCGGCATTCCCTGCCAACAGCAGAGCCAGCAATACATACGTCAATGCTATCCGTGTCGCTTTCACCATATTCTCCCAGTACTCCCGCCAACAGGCGCATTGTAGCAGCACTAACGTGCGCCGGGCATATTCTGCCTTCAAAGAGTGAGTCTGAGGTGAGGTGCCCACTACCCGGTAAAAACAAACACGACAAAAATCGACACGACTGGACCCCGAATATCAATTCATGAGTGCGCTCGCGTACCATGCACGATAAAATACCCCACCTTACCCATCAGCCAACATTTTACTGGATCCCACCTAATGAGCGATGAGAACGCGAAGAACGCCCTGAGTTACAAAGACGCAGGGGTCAATATTGACGCCGGTAACGCGCTGGTAGAGCGGATTAAAGGGGTGTCAGCCCGGACTATGCGACCGGAAGTCATGGGTGGCCTTGGGGGATTCGGCGCTCTGTGTGAAATTCCTGCCGGCTACAAACAGCCGGTGCTGGTGTCGGGCACGGATGGCGTAGGCACCAAGCTTCGCTTGGCGATGACAATGGGCATTCACGATACGATAGGCATAGACCTCGTCGCTATGTGCGTAAACGATCTCGTGGTGGCGGGCGCAGAACCGCTGTTCTTCCTTGACTACTACGCTACCGGTGCGCTCAATATCGATACCGCTGCTGATGTGGTCACTGGCATAGGTAAAGGCTGTGAGCTGGCAGGTTGCGCATTGGTCGGCGGCGAGACGGCCGAAATGCCCGGTATGTATGAGGGTGACGACTACGACCTGGCCGGGTTTTGTGTCGGTGTAGTGGAAAAATCAGAGATTATCGACGGCAGTACAGTGGCCACAGGCGACATCTTACTTGGCATTGAAAGCAGCGGGCCACACTCCAACGGCTACTCACTGATTCGAAAAATACTGGAAGTGAGCGGTGCAGATTTGCAACAAACGCTGGGAAAGACAACCCTGGGACAGGCCCTGCTGACGCCCACCACAATCTACGTCAAGGCTCTGCTGGCTTTGTTCGCGGAAGTTCCGGTGAAAACCCTGTCCCATATCACCGGTGGTGGACTGCTAGAAAATCTGCCCCGTGTCCTGCCAAAAAACTGTAACGCGCTTATCGAAACGGGCAGCTGGCAGTGGCCTGAGATATTCCAATGGCTTCAGACTCAGGGTAATGTCGAAACAACTGAGATGTATCGCACCTTTAACTGCGGCGTTGGTATGGTGCTGTGTATCGCACCTCAGCATGTGGAAAAGGCCCTTTCAATGCTGATCGCAGCGGGACACAATGCCTGGGAAATTGGCCGTATTACCCAGGGTGATAATCAGGTAGAACTGCTGCCGTGATTTCACAGGTGCCGGCTCGCCTGGCCATTCTCATCTCAGGGCATGGAACGAATTTGCAGGCTTTTATCGACGCTTGCGCCCGCGGTGAACTGGCCGCTCAGATAGGCATCGTCATCAGCAACAATCCTGAGGCCGCTGGTCTGCAGCGCGCAGAGAGTGCCGGGCTCGCCACCCGTGCTATCGATCATCGCAACTTCGCAACACGCGAGGAATTCGACCAAGCATTGGTCAATGAACTTCACGCCTTCTCAATTGATCTGGTCGTGCTGGCAGGTTTTATGCGAATTCTGACCCCTGTGTTGGTTGAGCCCTTTGTAGGGCGTCTATTCAATATTCACCCCTCCCTACTACCCAAGTACCCGGGGATGCACACGCATCAGCGCGCTCTGGATGCAGGCGACGCCGAAGCCGGGGCAACGGTACATTTTGTGACGCAGGAACTGGATGGTGGGCCGCCTGTGCTTCAGTGCCGGGTGCCGATTTTGACCGATGATACTGCACAGAGTCTGGCCGCCCGAGTGTCGCTAAAGGAACACACGCTTTATCCGATCGCGGTGCGCTGGTATTTGCAGGGACGCCTGCAGCTAACCGGTGAGGGCGCAACACTGGATGGCCATGCGATTCCCGCGAACGGCATTCAGTACACGGCTGACTTGCGCTAGTGCTCAGTGAGTACAGTTCACGCCTTGGGCAGAGTGACGCCGCGCTGGCCCTGATACTTGCCGCCGCGGTCCTTATAACTCACCTCACAGACCTCATCAGACTCAAAGAATAGCATTTGTGCGACCCCTTCGTTGGCGTAAATCTTCGCTGGCAAAGTGGTCGTATTGGAGAACTCCAAAGTGACATGGCCTTCCCACTCGGGCTCCAGTGGCGTG
>JBLFXU010000285.1:0-4433 GCA_047609575.1 Bacteroidia bacterium
CTTCACAGTCCAAAGAAGGTAAAACATCGCCAGTATCTTCCCGGATGGCACCATCACACTGAACACAAATATCACCATCGCAATGGGTGCAGAGCCAAGATCTATCAGCAGTATCACCCCTCCCAGGATTGTACTGGCCTCGGTCGTACCCAGTTGGTCAGTGTACATTATGGGGTACAGATTGGCTGGAATATAGGCGATGCATGCTGTCAACAATAGGGCAAAGGTACGTTGCAGGCTATTTGATTTGCGCACGTGCATTGCAGAACCACAGCGCGGGCAGTCGTGGACGTCGGCCGATGCCAATTTGCAACATAAATGGCAGTTCGCAAGGTTCTGCGAGCCCGCTGTCACGCGACTATTCATTGGTATTCAGGGCCTCTATATCTTCCCAGCATCGATACCGGTCCAGCGTGACTGATGCCGCTGTGAAGCATATGGCAAAGCCGGCATAGGCCCAGAATGATACCCCAAGAACCACGGTGGCCATCGAGGCAATTTTCACCAGCGATACAATCACGCCGATAATAAAAACTTCAACCATCGACCAGCTCTGCCAGGTAAAAATCCAACGGGCCACCTGGACCAACCAAGGATAGTTTCGACCCGACCTGAGCGCGCTGCTAAGTGCCAGTAAAAGCAACAACACCACGGCGGGAATGAAGATAATGAACGCGGCTACCAGCACAGACATAAAAGGCATGCCGTAGCGCCATATCGCGCCCGGTGTCTGCGGCAGGGTCATGACGCTTTCTATGCCGCCGGCGGCAAAGGACAGAAATGGAAAGCTGGAGGCAACTACCAACAGGACTAGACCGGCGATAGAAAAGGCCAAAATACGGTCGTAGCTATCGGCTCGATACGTTGTTAGAGAACAGCCGCAACGGGGGCATGAGGCCCGCTCGCCATCGGCCATTCCGCCAACGTCAACAAGGAGGTCGCAGCCATTACAGGCGATTTGGTCGTTCATGCCGATGCTCGAGGAGATACAGTTGATCGCACGCCGGATGCAAGGGCATTCATGGATGATGGCTGGTTGTTCGAAGCATGTTAGTGATTGTGGGCAGATTTGCCGCCATAGTCCAGTTCTGGAACTAGAAAGACATTATGGCCGCCGCCTTTGAGGGAAAGGCAATGAGCCTGGTGGTTGGAAAGGCCGCTTCAAAACTGTATTGGGGAGATGGGGGCAAAGCTGCCGCCGATCGTAATGGCCACAGGCGCCCTTAAGCCATGCACTTTTTTTGTGCGCCCGCACCGTGAATGAACACGTCAATGCGTATCGCAAACTACGCAGTACACAGTTAACCCCCTACCACCCAATATCGCCAAAATGACTTCACCAGCAGGCTAGAACCTGCGCTGCACATCACCGTAAAGTCAGGCGCATTACTCCTGCGTCGAGAGTATGGGCTGCCCTGCCTCTGCGCGAATTTCATCAAGACCGCTACGCAGTTGCGTTGCCCAGCGACGGAACATTTTTTTGGCCTCATTGCGGTTGGTTGTCTTGTTGGCCCACATCGCTGTGCCATATTGTTGGGCATTTCGGCGGTCTACCAGTCGGGCCAGTATTTCACCAGATACAGAGTCGTACAATTCCAAAAACAAAGTGGCTGAGCCTGCTGATGCCACATAGCTATTCACTCGCCCTGCCACCTTCACATCGGGTGCCGTTATATCCATATCAATAAGGGCAGGTCTCAGAATCAGGACAGAATCACCCGACTGCTCAACAAACTGGTAGCCGCCGTTGTCATCCAGTTCTTGACGGAATGTCTCGTGTAACAAAGCGGCCGCCTCTGTCTTAATTCGCTCAACATCCTTGTTACTTATCCGGCGTCCTGCAACCTTTGTGCGTCGCTCCCAGTTTTTCTTGAACGCGACATAGGCGTCCAGCATCATAAAACTGTCATAGCCACTAAAATCGGCATCCGGTTTTACATACGCTATAGCAGCCTTTGAGTCGCCTCTTAAGTGCAGTCCATCGAAAGATATTTCAGGGGCGTCATCCGAATTAACCTGATGCGTACCGAAAACAGCGGCCAGCACAACAAGAGCACAGGCTGCAGCAAAAACCGCCATCACCAACACTACCGACCTGCGCTTTGTAGCTGCAATGAATGTAGACATGGCTACCTCCTCAAAACATTGGAAAGACCTAAATATCCCGTCATTACGCTTAGAATAGCAATGGCGGTTACTTGATTTTGTGCCGACAGAGCTGCCACTGGCAAGGCGTGTCTGCTACAACATGCAGTCTCCTCCCAAGCCAATAAAAACCTCAGGCTGCGACGCAGTTGGTGAATGAAAATACGGGGGCACAATGCGCCCCCGAGAGTCTCAGTTAGCTAGCAGGATGCTTTTCCAAAGACAAAGCGACCGCGCGCGTGTAGGTCAGGATAATGGTCTGGCCCAGCGTTACGCCTTTCATACGCTCAGGATCAACATCACCAATCACATGGAAGTAACCCCTGGGGTCCAGCACGGTGACGGTTTGAGTGGCACGGTTCATACCTTCAATCGTACACACAGCACGAATGACAGTACCTGCCGCAACGCCTGGCGGCAGAGCAGACTTGGCAATGGCAGCCGCGTCCAATTCGGCCCACGGTATCAGCAGTTCTTCAGCAGTAGGCTCGCGCAACTCACCACCAAGAGACTCCATATAAGACGCTTGCACCAAGTCTCCTATTTGAAACTCATTGAGGCGCTGCACTTCCTCACCGGCGTGCAGTGTGATGTTGTTGCCCAGGGGGCCTTCCAACACTATCTCCCGGCTGTCGAGGTCGATTGCTGTGATTGTGGCTGACAATTGCTTTGCCACCATGCGCTGACCACCGCCAGTGGTCGAAACCTCGAGCTCAGCCTGTACCGAGAGGGACAGGGCTGCGATAACGAGCATCGAGAAAAATCCTGAAACTGAAATAAGCTTGCGAACTGGCATGCGTTGAATCTCCTGAAATTAGCTGGATGAAACCGGGCAGAATTATAGGCCAAGCAGCGACTTTCGGCCAACATCCGCCGCCAAACCAGAGGCCTTAAACGGCCCAACGATATTGCCAGACCAGGCCAACAGTATCAGAATCGTTGCCAATATTGCTTATTAGTCCGGTGCTCACAAAGAACTTCACTGAGTGTTGTTGATTCAACGGCTGGGCTAAAGTAAGACCTATTCGTGAATTTCCCTGCTCATCGTCACCCTGCACACCGTTCTTTTGGGTACGCCCGCCCCAGAAATAGTTGCCATTGATGGAGATCCAGCGGCCTTTGGGCAGATCGTAAACAAGATGAGTCTGGAATTGATACAAAGGGTCCTGCTTCAAGGTTGTATTGCCAATTGCATTATCGTTGTCGGCAAATAGTCGAGCTGCGAAAGCAGCTTCAGCACTCCACTGGCCCCATCGATTGGATATGCCAATCTCAGGTTTAAACGTCCAGCGGTTGGAGCCTGTGTTAATAATGTTCTCATTATTGTAGTCGCCCAACGGCATATTCACCTTCAGGCTAACGCCTATCACCCGCTGTGTCTGGCTAGACCGAAACTGCTTCATATCCAAAGCAGGCGCGCCATAAAATAGATAGCTCAACCGCACGGATGGATCCGTTGTACCGCAGCGGTCGCCCTTTACTTCAACACCATTTATAACCCCAGACCCTTTCTGGCAAGCACGGGCCCAGAGCACATCTACCTTGCCCGCCTTGCCCCAAAGGTTCAGTGAGCGTACATAGGCTGCGACCGCAGCTTGCATTGTAATTTCGACATCTCTCACCGGCACCGACGGCGAAGGATTGACCTCTCCTTCTGAGTAACTGTATCCAACGCCGAGAAAATTCTGGCCAACCGGTATATTGGTGTAAGTGCGCGGCTCGAGATCCTGCGCACTTGTGCTAGCAGCCAGAGCCAATAATACGCAACCGGCCGAGAGAGCCAGCCACACTACCAATGGCCGCGAGGGTGCGGGGCAACTAACTACTCGACTCATATCGAACCGTAGTGTGACAATAGCCTTCATGGCTCAAAACGCTCCGTAGGGTTTCTGCAGCAAGTTATTACACGCGCATACCTCAAAGACCATATCCCGCCTCAACTTCATCTATACTGCGCAAGATCGACCTCTTCGCACGCAAAGTAAATAGTCCACATACTCTGACGGAACCAATTAGCATTTGGAATACGCAACAATATTGCATGATGTCTATCTCCTCGCACAAGGCCCCTTTATAACTTTGCCGCATGGAGTAAATGATGTTTAAGAAAAAAATTTTAGTCGCAGGAATAAGCATGGCTTTGTCCGCCAAAGCTTATGCTGATTATCGTTTTGAAGTAGACGGCACAGCTGGCGGCACTAACTTTGACAATGGCAAGGGCCCTTTGGGCAAAGCCGTATTTCTGGACCTTGACGCACTGCCGTTGATTTATGAGGGTTCTTGAATCC
>JBLFXU010000286.1:0-4427 GCA_047609575.1 Bacteroidia bacterium
CTTTGCTACATCAATATCTTCCAGCGCTTCCATGCCAGGCACGATCTTTGCTATCGCCTCGCGGACTTTGCTGTGTTGCCTGAACGCCGCAAAATCTATCGGACTCTGACCCAGTAGTCGGGTCGCAATATCGGCCAGGATGCGCACTTCCGAACGCACAGATGCGATGCGTTGGATGCCGCCGTCACTTAAGCGAACGTAATTGAACATCGATTCTTGTGTGGTGGGCTCGGGCTCCTCATCTCGGGCACAGACTGGCAATATCAGTGACTCGCCCTGTTCCACGCCCGTAATGTGCCCGCGATTGAGAGTAGTAGTAAGGTATATCTTGCAGCCAATGTTATCGAGAGCGCGTTCGGCCCAGCGACTGTCGGGAGTCGCCTCGTAGAGATTGCCGCCCATCATCAGGGCCACATCGACCTCTCCCTGGTGGGCACGCTCCAGAGACGCCATCGTATGTAGACCGGGCTCGACGGGAAGCTTAATATCAAAGCACTCCTCCATGCGCTCGAAAACAGCGTCTGGCAGTACCGGCTTCACGCCGATAGTCCCAATGCCCTGTACATTGCTGTGGCCTCGCAATGGCAGCAGACCCGCATATCGCTTACCGACCATACCGCGCATCAGCGCCAGATTACTGATCCACTCAATATTCTCAACGCCGTGGCGATGATGTGTCATCCCCATGCCCCAGGCGAAAATAGTGTTGGTAGAACTGGCGTAAACTTTGATGACTTCCTCGATCTCCAGCCTGCTAATACCGCACTTATCTAGCATGCCATCCATATCATGACTGGCCAGAATCGCCTGCATCGCGTCGAAATCAAGCGTGTGGTCTGCGATGAAACTCGGGTCGACTGCATCAGCCTCCATCAGCGCTTTCGCAAGTGCTGCAAAGAGATAGATATCGGTACCAGCGCGCGGTTGTAGATAAATGCTGGCTACCTCGTCGCCGCCCTTTAGCATCGAGCTGGGCATCTTTGGCGCGGCGAACTGCACCAGGCCCGCCTCCTTGAGAGGATTAATAACGACAACAACGCCACCCCTACGACGCAACTGGATAAGTTTGTGTAGTAATCGAGGATGATTTGACGCCGGATTAGCACCAATGAGAAAGAACACATCACAACCGGCAATATCAGCCAGTTCAATCGTGGAGGTGCCAGTACCAATGGTACTGTGGAGTGCTTCACCAGTGGCCTGATGGCAGTAGTAGGAGCAATTGGTGACGTTGTTAGTACCATACAGCCTTGCCATCAACTGCAGTATGAAACCCGCCTCATTGGAGGAGCGGCCAGAGCTATAGAAAAATGATCTATCAGGTGGCGTATTGGAAAACGCGTCAGCCGCGCGCTGTATCGCCCAGTCCCATTCAACCTGCCGGTAGCGCTGCTCTCCCGCAGCTTTGTAAATGGGCTGACCAAGGCGGCCCAGGTGTTCGAGCTGAAATGCGCTCAACTCGCCAAGTTCCGCCAGCGTATGTGCGAAGACTTCCTCCGGAATGGGAGGCTGAATGTCGGTAGACTGGGCCTGAAGGCTCTTGTTACACACCGAGGGGAACTCATCCAACTCGTTGGTCATGCCGCCGCGCTGTCCACCCATGCCAAGGCCGCAGGCCTTGCAGGCATTTTTCGCGCTCAACGCCTTGGCGGAATCCAGCAAACCAATCTGCCGCGCTGTCTTAAGCGTGTACAGTACTTTCTTGGCTCCACCGCCGATAACCTTCACAACAATTCCCTGAATAGAACACTCGATTACATGCGCATTCCATAATTCGTGCCAGCGCCATGCGCCAGACCACTAACGAATCTATCAGGCTAAATGCCTAAAGATAATACAACAACTACCAAACACTGCTTATGACAATGACCACGCAATGACGAACAATGGGCCTCGAAGTGAAACAGCCTATGCAGCGAGCCTATGCTCGTTTTCAATACATCAAATAACCCAAAGCCAAAAAGTGTAAGATTCGATCATGCCTCTAAAAAATCTAATAGATTCAATGTTTGGAAACAAGCCAGTGGATTCTAGCCTGGAGCTATCTGAACTGGGTTCCAGGGGCGCTATCGAAGCTCTGGCCGCTGCTTTACCTGACTCATTGAAGTGGGAGTGGGATGACCGATTCGGCTGTGTCGCCGCCGCCTTCGAAGTAGCCGAGAAAGAGACGATGCACAGCGCGGTGAAAGCGCAGCTTAGCCTGCAATGGAATCGTGACAGCATCCGAAGCGCGCCCACCAATGTGAAAAAGGCCATTAATGACTTTGGCGGCGTGGCC
Organism: Bacteroidia bacterium; assembly: GCA_047609575.1. Lineage (GTDB taxonomy): Bacteria > Pseudomonadota > Gammaproteobacteria > Pseudomonadales > Halieaceae > Marimicrobium. Next base: position 2,279 of record JBLFXU010000286.1, read on the forward strand.
ACCGGTCAACTCCTGTTTGCGCGCGGATTAACCGAAGAAATAATATTACTCGGGCTTTGGTGGCCCTGGGGACATGGCGCAACGATATCTATTCGATTTGTCCCCTACGGTAAAGACGCTTCAGACGAGGCAGTAGATGCTGTGCGAGCTGAACTTAAAAAAGCATTTCGCCTCTAGAACTTCGCCGCGCGCGGCAGTCGAATTGGGCACCGTGTATCACCAAAAAATTCAAGCGGGAACACCCGCTTCTTCTACAGCAACTTCGGCCGGCTTAGCTAAGGCATAAATAGTCCAACCAGGCTGCGGCTCCAGCTCATCATCCTCTGTAAACCAATGGAGCAATTCGCTCTCATCTAACGCAAACAGCGGCACAGCTTCCTCAGGATCGTTGTTGTCCTGCCACTGTGTATACTGATAGGCCTCGCTAAGCTGAGTTTGCTTTATTTGCGCATCATAACGAAAAATGAGGCGGTAAAGCTTACGGTAGCTCCACTGCGAATCTAGCAACACACGGCCGGCATACTGCTCGCCTGCTCTGTGCTTACTGTGTGCTCGCTGGTCTTGCACGCCCGGCAACACAAAGATTTTTCTCGGCCCAAAGTCTTCCCGGAATCGAAGCGCTGCGGAAGAGTTGACCGCATGATTTCGCGACAACCCGACCATACCCCCTAGTGCTGTCAGATCTAGATGCAACTCGGCATGATCCGACATCGCATTGCCATAATAGGTATTCAGGCCTGCCATTCTGGCGGCACTAATGTTGTCCCAATCGGTATCACACAGAACCGTATTGATATTGGCCGACTTAAGGGCAGAACCGACTGCAACGGCCAGTGGACTGGCGCCGATAATCAGGTAGCCTTTAGTGTTAGGTGCATTCACACCCAAGGCTTTTGTCAGATAACGCGCGGTGGAGCTTTGAATCACCACGGTACCAATTATGACGCTAAAGGCCAGCGGCACCAGCAGCTCGGCGTTCTCGATTTGCATCGATTCAAGCTTTAGTGCAAAGACCGCGGTGATCGCCGCAGCCACGATGCCACGCGGGCCCACCCAGGCAAGCAGCAAGCGCTCGTTCCGGCTGAAGTTGGAATTCAACGTGCACAGAAAGACTTTTAGGGGTCTTGCGATGAACTGTATAACCAACAGCACGCCAACCGCACCCCACCCCAGCGCAATCAGGCCACCAAACTCCACCCGCGCCGACAATATAATGAATAACGAAGACACCAGGATAAGCGTGAGACTCTCTTTGAAATTGAGAATATCCCGCGTATACACGCCACGCATATTGGCCAACCAAATTCCCATAATAGTGACTGACAGTAGTCCGGATTCGTGCATCAGGGTATTGGACAAAGCAAACGTACTGGTAACAAACGCGATTGCCGCAAAATTTTGCAGATAGTCGGGCAATAGACGGTGGCGCAGTAGCAAACCAAAGCCATAGCCCACGGCCACCCCCAACAACACGCCCGTTGCAATCGTCTGAGCAAATACCGTAAACACATGCACCAGATCAGAGCTGGTTTCCTGGGCGATGATCCATTCAAAAACCAACACCGCAAACAGTGCTCCAAGCGGGTCAATCACAATGCTTTCCCAGCGCAGCGTTCTGGCAAGCAGAGCATTGGGCTTTACTGTACGCAGCATTGGCATTATCACAGTGGGGCCGGTCACGACCATAATGGCCCCGAACAATGCCGACAGTGACCAGCTCAATCCTGTTAGATAGTGTGTCGCTACGGTTGTGATCAACGCGTTTAGTATCGCGCCATAAGACACAAGTTTCTGAACAACATCACCAACCTCACTGAACTCAGAGCGTTTAAGTGTGAGGCTGCCTTCAAACAGAATTATCGCCACAGACAATGAGATAAACGAAAACAGCAGGTCATCAAAAAGCTGGTCCGGCTTGAGAAAGCCCGACACTGGACCGATCAAAATACCCACCACCAGCAGGAATAGAATAGCGGGGAGTTTTACGCGCCAAGCAAACCACTGGCACAAGAGACCCAGTAGCCCGATGGTGCTTAGCATTAAAATATCTGGAATATGCATCGTAGTAGATTCTTACTTTTTGACGAACATTGAATACAGGAGCTGATCTCCAAGGCCCTTTTTTTGAATCTATAGGCCTGATCGATGC
>JBLFXU010000287.1:0-4412 GCA_047609575.1 Bacteroidia bacterium
ATCTTCGAAATCAATACTGCGGCGCAACAACAGGCTGTAGTTCATGCCCGGCACACCCAGCACCCCGCGCGTGACATCCTGAATTATACCCATAAGGGCACCACCCAGAATTCCGCCCTGACTGTTGCCGTCGTAATACACGGTGCTGTTGTCGAATACCGGAATATCACCGGCCTGAAAGGCCTCATTCGCGGCAAAGCCATCATCATGTTTGAGCAGCCGCGCCAGATACATAAAGTTGAGAAAGCCCTGTTGGGTTCTGTCAAAGACTGGCTTTAACAAGGACATATCCTGCAACGCGCCGATGGCGACCCCTGCATCTTCACCTGCAAAACCCGACCAGTCCGTGGCGCAAAACATCATGCCGTAGTCACTGGACATAATGTTGATATTCCCGCCACTACCCCGGCGAACCTCGCCAGCGCTGCCAAGCAAGCCGTGACCATAAAGAGAAGGCCGCGCCTGCGACAGCGGTGGCACATCAAAATCTTCCACCGTGGTGCGCGCTATACGGCAAATAAAGTCTGCCTCGAACAGGTTGTCGCCTCCAATACGGTCAGGTAGACCGTCATCAGGCTCCGCGTAAAAGAAGACCGAACCGGGATCACCCGCATCCGAGTCCAGGAAATTAGGCACCATGAAAGAGCCGTTGACCTCGCGGGACATCAGTTCGTTTTCGCCTGCTCCACAGCCATCATCACCACAGGGGCCAAAATCGATAACCTCGTTTACCGTGTACATGGGGGCAGCGGCGCCCAGGTTGGCAAAGGCCTCATCGCGAATATGCAGCATACGCTCGGTAATGTTCTCGACACTGGCAATATTAAAGTCCCAGGCAAGATACAAATCTTCCCTGGCGATGCCGGCATCAGCCAACTCGTCAAACAGGTCTTCCATAGCGGGTCGACGGCCCTCGATATCGGGGTTATCCGTCAGCACATCATCGCGGAAGGCGCGGAACACTTCCGGCGCCTCAAGTAGTTCTCCGTCGCTATCGCGCAGATTGCCCAGTGCAACGATGTAACGCTCACCGCGTTCAAACTGCACCATGGGCCTTATAATAAACGTCTGTTCCACAGGGTCGTCAGTGTTGGCATCCAGTTCGGCAAAGATGAGATGCGACTCGCCCGTGCTGGCGCGAATAACCTGCACCGGGGAATCCGCTGCCATGGAGCGGGACAAATCACCTATTAAGGGCGCGTCACTCTGCACCAGGTCTACGCCTGGCACATGGGCAAGAATCATCTGTGAGGGCGAGAATCCATCGTTGCGGTTCCATTCCGCCGGGTCCACCGGAACGTCTTGCTTATTCCTGGGCGTGGAGTCGATGGAGATATTCACGCGACGGCCGGTAGGCATGCTGTCATCAGACACCGTAAAAACGGCACTGGGCCACGGTAGCAGACAGTTATCGGCATTGAGTATTTCGCAGCGATCGGCATTCGGCGTAGCGATACTGATCGGGTCGGGGCGATTGTTATCGTTGCCATCGGAGCAGGCTGTAATGGTCAGCAGCAGCGCCAGGGCGAGTGGGAGGCGGTTGGGCATAGGTCGATTCCTTCGTTATTGTTGTGGCTGAGCAAAATGGGACTTACTTAAGCTATTAGAGCGGCAGTTGACTATCATTGTAGCGAGTTCAGCGAAAACGTCATGTCTGAATCGACCTCTTTGATATATGTTAAGTCGGCGCAGCAATCCTGAACGATAAGCGGGTGGCTGCAGCGACCTGTCTAGTGTCCTGCCTATTGCAGCGCCCCATAGATAATATTCTCCAGCTGCCCGCGAAAATCAAAGGTGCTGGACGGCATCAACTGGGTCATAAACACCACCACTAGCTCTTCCGACGGATCCACCCAGAAGATGGTGCTCGCCAGGCCTCCCCAATAAAAATTGCCAGCAGATGAGGGGTGGCCGTTCACCACCGGGTCCAGTGTCGTGGCAAAGCCCAAGCCAAAGCCTACACCGTCATAGGCCGACTCACTGAACTGGCCAGAGGCGAACAGGGACAGATCGGCATTACCGGGGATATGATTACGCGTCATATGGGCCAGGGTGCGTGAGCCGATAATGCGCTTACCGTCCAGCGTTCCCCCGCCCAGCAACATGGCACTGAAGCGATAGTAGTCGCCGATGGTAGAGATCAGTCCGCCGCCACCGGAAAAGAAGGTCAGGTCGCGGAAGCGGCTGTCCTGACCATCGTCATTAAGCACCATTTCCTTTGACAGGTTACGCTCATAACAGGAGGCGAAACGATGCACCTTGTCTGGCGTGATCTCGAACGACGTATCGTGCATGCCCAGTGGTTCGAATAGCGTCTCGCGCAGATAGTCTGGCAGTGACTGGCCCGACATCACTTCAATCAGGTAACCAAGCACATCAGTGGCCAGGGAATAGTTCCAGCGCTCACCGGGAGAGAATTCCAACGGCAGCCCCGTGAGCTGGTCGATCATGTCCTTTAGTGTGTAATCCGGCCGTGGATTGCCGATCTGCTCTTTACGGTAGGCGTAGTCGATGTTGCTGGCACGCATGAAATCATAGGTGAGACCCGAGGTGTGCGTCAAAAGGTCTCGAATTGTCATCGGCCTTTGCGTCGGCTGCGTGGCAAACAGCGGGTAGGAACCGGCACTCCAGACGCGCAAGTCTCGCCACTGGGGAATGAAACGATGCACCGGATCATCCAGTGAAAACAGACCGCGCTCATGCAAGGTCATGAGTGCTACCGAGGTAATGGGTTTACTCATAGAGTAAACACGCAAGATGGAATCATCGGTCATGGGTGTATTGCGCTCCCTGTCACGATCACCCTGCACATCCAGATAGCACACCTGTCCGCGTCTGGCGACTAACGTCATCGCGCCGGGAATTTTACCCGGTTCTACATAGCGCGTGCGCAGGTGTTCTGATACTCGATCAAGTTGGGCGCTGTTCATTCCCACGGACTCTGGACTAACAATTTCCATAACGCTCTCTGTGCTGAAAATTCGAAATAGGGGACACATTCAATAGCTTTATTGTGGCACAAGGCAAGGCAAACCTCAGGACAACAGGTCTCGCACTCTCTTTTGCAGCTGCGGCACCACCTGCTCTTCAAACCAGGAGTTACGTTTCAACCACAATGCGTTGCGCGGGGACGGGTGTGGCAGGGGTAAATAGTCCGGCGCAAACTCCTGCCAGCGCTGCACGCGCTGCGTCAGCGTTTCCCTGGAACGGCCCAGATAGTGGTTCTGTGCATAACTGCCCACCAGCAAGGTGAGCCCCACGTGCGGCAACTGCTCCAGAATGCGCTCATGCCAAAGGGGAGCGCAGGCCGGCGCCGGCGGTAGATCTCCAGACTTGCCCCTACCTGGATAGCAAAAACCCATGGGCACAATGGCTATTTGTGACACGTCGTAGAAATTCGCCTCGCCAATGTCCAGCCACTGGCGCAGGCGCACGCCGCTGGGATCATCCCAGGGGATACCAGACGCATGCACCCGGGTGCCCGGGGCCTGGCCAACGATGAGCAGGCGTGCCCCTGGGGCAGCACGCACTATGGGGTTGGGCCCCAGTGGCAGGTCCTCCTCACAGTGGCGGCAAGCGCGAACCTCCTCCAGCAGATTGGCCAGAGCGATATCACCCTTTTTCTTGCGCGTTGCTATAAACCCCCCTTGATTACTCTGGCCACTACTCTGACTATTACTATGACTATTGATACGACCATTTGATCTGACTATTGATCTAAGACAGCCCTGAGATGCGTATCACAGTGTAGGCGAACTCAGGCAGGAAAATGACGGCTATTGACCCGGATGATTGCCCGTCCGCGGGACCTCTTGCTACCATCGCGCTTTCAAACGCATACTCGCAAGCCCACCACCCACAGATCGGCCACCCACGGAGCAACTATGAGCCGCCAGTCCCTATTTGACCTAGAAAATCATGGCGAATTTATACAGCGGCATATTGGTCCAAGCGTCAAACACCAGACGCAAATGGCCAAGGCCCTGGGTTACAAGGATATGGACGCGTTAATAGACGATACCATTCCCGGTGCCATTCGCCGCAAGCGCCCCATGAACCTGCCAGGTGCGCAGACAGAGCGTGCCGTCATCGAGCGATTGCGCAAGATGGCTGATTGCAATGTCGTCAATCGTTCATTTATCGGCACAGGCTATCACGACACCATCACGCCCCCGGTTATCCAGCGCAACGTCCTGGAAAACCCCGGTTGGTATACCGCATACACGCCCTATCAACCAGAAATATCCCAGGGCCGGCTTGAGGCCCTACTGACCTATCAGCAGATGGTTATGGATCTCACCGGCATGGAACTGGCCAATGCCTCCATGCTCGACGAGGGCACCGCTGCGGCAGAAGCCATGACCCTACTGCAACGGGTTAACAAGAAAAATCGTAGCAATACGTTTATTGTC
>JBLFXU010000288.1:0-4380 GCA_047609575.1 Bacteroidia bacterium
CCCAGGCTACCCTGTCTCGCACTATCGGCAAAAGCCGGAAGAGCAGACGTCCGGAATAATCATCGTCGACTTCCAGTAAACCGATAACGGAGAAGCACTAAAGCATGAAATATTTGCACACCATGGTCCGCGCAAAAAACCTCGACGAAACTATGGCGTTTTACGGCGACCAACTCGGGCTGGTAGAAGTGAATCGCCACGACAGTGAGGCCGGGCGTTTTACCCTGGTATTTCTCGCCGCACCGGGTGACGTCGAAGCGGCGCGCAATGGCAGTAGCCCGCTGGTTGAGATTACGCACAACTGGGATTCAGAAGACTACGACGGTGGCCGCAACTTCGGGCATCTGGCGTATCAAGTGGATGATATTTATGAGCTGTGCCAGCGTCTGATGGACAAGGGCGTCACTATCAACCGGCCGCCGCGGGACGGACATATGGCATTTGTGCGCTCACCCGATGGCATTTCTATCGAGTTGCTACAAGCAGGAGATGCGCTTCCTCCACAGGAGCCCTGGGCATCAATGGAAAACACGGGTGAATGGTAGTCGTGCAGAAAAACTGTGTGGACAGATTTCTAACAGTTAGCCAGGGACTGGCAAAACCCTAAGCCAAGGTGTTCGACTCACGCCGTCAGGAAACGCTGGATCCAGCGAGCAACCCGCTCTCCCTGGTGTTCCCCTGCCAGAGACGCCATGCCTTGCTCATAGGTCTCGAGGCCAATTAACGCTTGGCGAAAGGTCATAATTTCGCGAGAGTATGCGGGTGTAAATTCGGGATGACCCTGGAAGGTGAGAATGTGATCGCCCAATTGCGTCACCGCGTTTGCGCAAAAAGCACTGCCTGCCAGCACCACAGACCCCTCTGCCGGGGTCATCACCTGATCCTGGTGACTGACCAGAATATCAAAAGCCTTGGAGCCTCCGTCGTGCCAACGGGGCAGCTCTTCGAAACGATGCGTGTGCACTCCAACGCCCCAGCCCTTGGATGACTTTTGTGTGTTGCCACCTAGCGCCTGCGCCACCAGTTGATGGCCGAAACACACACCGACCAGTTTTTTGCGTCGCGCGTGCAGCTCGCGTACAAACGCCATAAGGTTCGCTATCCAGATTTTGTCATCGTAGACGCTGGATTTACTGCCCGTCATCAAATAGGCATCAACCTCGTCAATGTCTTTGGGGTACTCGCCCTTCTCCACATCGTAAACCGCAAACTCCATAGCCGGGTCTACCCTGGCAAGCAAAGCCACAAACATATCCGAGTACTCGCCAAACTCCGGCACCCACTGCGGGCGCACCGCGTCTGTCTTCAAAATCCCCAATTTCATGCGCTATCAACCTGCTTCTCGAGTCATTGGCAAGCCACTGATGATAGGCAGCGTCTCCTATACTGTCCATAGCGAGGCGCGGCTGCTAAAATGTGCTTTCGCTTAATTATGCCGGTGTACATCCCTTGAACTTCAAGTTCGCAGCTTTCGCTATCGTTATGATTCTGGCTGGCGGCGGTCTGTATATAGCTGTCACGGACCAATCTTCCGCTCCGGCTATAGAACAAGACCAGCCCTCGACAACAGGCAAAGCTGATGCGATAGCGCAGCAATCAAAGACACCGCCTGCACCACTTTCTAGTGCGCTTTCTACAACACCTGCGCTCAAAGCACCGGTCGCACAAGGTGGCGCATTCGTCGGCTCCCAAACCTGCAACGACTGCCATACCGAACAATTTGAGAACTGGCGCGGCTCTCATCATGACCTTGCCATGCAGCTACCCGATGCAGACAGCGTACTGGGTGACTTCAACAACAGCAGTTTCAGCTATGCCGGCGTGACCACTCGCTTCTATCGCCAAGGCGACAAGTTCATCGTCGAGACTGACGGAGAAGACGGAAAACTGACAAAATTTGAAGTGGCCTACGTGTTTGGTGTGCATCCACTGCAGCAATACCTTTTACCGCTATCGCAAGGCAGATTACAGGCCCTGAGCATCGCCTGGGATGCCCGCCCCGAAGCAGACGGCGGGCAGCGTTGGTATCACCTGTATCCAGACGAGGTCATCGACTACGAAGACCCACTGCACTGGACCGGCCCTTATCACAACTGGAATACCCGCTGCGCAGAGTGCCACAGTACCAACGTGCAAAAGAACTATGACTTTGCCAGTAAGTCCTACGACACTCAATTCGATGAAGTGAGTGTGGGTTGCGAGTCCTGCCATGGCCCGGGCGAAAGTCATCTCGCTCTGGCCGCCGCCGGTGAACTGGCCGGCACGCACAATGCCGGTTTTCCAACAGACTTCGCGCAGCGCGGAAGCTGGATTTTCGAACAGGGCCAGTCCATTGCCCGGCGTTCATCCAACCTGGAGTCCCGGGCTCAGGTAGATTCCTGCGGGCGCTGCCACGCCAGGCGCGGCACACTGGGCGATTATCACTATGGCGCAGACCTGCTCGATACGCACCGGGTCAGCCTGCCCCAGGAGCCGCTGTATCATCCCGACGGGCAAATTCTGGATGAAGTTTATGTCTACGGATCCTTCCTGCAGAGCAAGATGCACCAGGCCGGTGTGGTCTGCAGCAATTGCCACGAACCGCACAGCCTCGAGCTGCGAGCACCAGGCAACGCCACTTGTGCACAGTGCCATGCACCGAGCACCTACGATACGACCGAGCACCACCACCATACGGACGGTTCAGCGGGCGCATTGTGTGCAACCTGCCATATGCCAGAAACGACGTACATGGGGGTTGATCCTCGCCGCGATCACAGCATGCGTATTCCCCGGCCAGACTTGAGCGTCGTATTGGGCATCCCCAATGCGTGCAACCAATGTCATACCGATACAGATGCACAGTGGTCTTTGGACGCACTGCGCAGCTGGGGAGTTGAGTTCCACGATACCGCCCGACACCCGGCCCGGGCCTTTGCGCAAATCAACCAGGGAGACGCGCGCGCAGTGCCAACGCTGGCCAGACTTGTCAGCGATACGTCCCAGGCGCCAATCTGGCGCGCGGCAGCATTGGAAGTAGTGGGCCCTTCCGCAAGCACCCAGGACATGCAGGGTACGCTGGCGTTATTACGTAACGAGGACTCCTTACTCAGATTCAGCGCCGTTAGGGCACTGGCGAATGCACCGCTACAACAACGCTTCTCTTACCTACTGCCGCTGGCATCGGATGACATTACCTCTGTACGTATGGAGGTCGCCACCGCACTAGCACCTGTTCCTCTGGACCAGATTGCACCAGAGCAGGCGCAGGTACTGGAAAAATTGTTTGACGAGTATCTCAGCATATATCAGCAACACGCCGACATGCCTGGCGTGCTCATGCAGCTAGGCCTGTTCTATTCCGCAAGGGGCGATGCTGCTACCGCAGAAAAACAGTACCGCGAAGCAATTGCATTGAACCATCAGCTGTTACCGGCCTACCTGAACCTCGCGGACCTGCTACGTAGTCAGATACGGGACAATGAGGCACGCGAGCTACTGTTGCTCGCCCTTACTGTACAAGCGGAGAATAGCCAGATTCTGCATGCACTGGGTCTACTGGAAACCAGAAGTGGCGATCAGGACAAGGCTCTGGATTACCTGCGCCGGTCTGCAGAACTGGAAAGCAACGGCACCCGGCATCGCTTGGTCTACGCGATCGCGTTGCATGATTTGGGTCAGCCCGGGAAGGCCGTTACACAGCTGCAGGCCTTACTGCGTGCATCGCCCGAAAACCAGGACGTACTAGTGGCACTGGCTAACTACCTGGCCGAGATGGGTGACAATAAGAAAGCCTCAGGGTACGCCAAAAAACTGGCCACCTTGAACCCGCAAAACCAGGGTTATCAGCAATTGTATCGGCAGCTTTCCGGGCCTGGAAACTAGCGCAGTTACGCACCGGCAAACGTCAGCGTCGAAGGGAGGCACCATAAAAAAACTTATAGTCCTGGCGCTGGCTATCGCGCTACTGATCGCTGCCTGTATTTCCACCACCCGGCAACAATCGATCCCGGATTTTTCACAATACCCGGCAGGTACTGAACGCAAGACAGCGTTTTTCGGCTACGTCCATCCGCTAGTCCAGCAACAAAATGCCGACATACTGGAAGATCGCCTGACACTACAAAAACTGCAGAAAAAGGGTGGCGGGCTGTCCTGGTGGAGCAAACGGAGCCTCACTCCCCTCCTACAGAAGTACCGCATGGCAGAGTTTGTGCCTACTGACAACAGAGCCTGGGACGACCTGTTGCGCAGGGTGGATGCCATTCCAGCATCGCTGGCACTCGCCCAATCCGCAAACGAAAGTGCCTGGGGTACATCCCGCTTCGCCAAAGACGGCAGTAACTTTTTTGGCCAATGGTGCTACGACGCGGGATGCGGTCTTGTTCCCAGCAAGCGCAA
>JBLFXU010000289.1:0-4356 GCA_047609575.1 Bacteroidia bacterium
TCGGATAACCCGAACCTTGTTCTGGATCTGCGTAAATTCGGCTGAACAACCGCAGTCAATTTTCGCCCTCCCCAGAGTCGCCCAAGCTATCAGAATGTGTCTTTCGAGGCGGTTTTTAACCGCCCTGAAGCGCCACTTTTCAACTATTTACACCGTTGGGGTATTCCGGAGGACGCTTCGTGGACAGCCCTGAGGGCGCCGAGTATGCTCCGCTCCGCCCTCGTGTTGAGGCCAGCAGGTAGAGCATTGTGTGGACTAACTAAACCGGCGTTCCTCGCCACTGGCGCTATACTACTTTGGCAAGGATAAAGCGGAACAGTATGGGGTGTTGGATCACACGATATCTGGTGGCGTGACAGTGAATGAAGTGCTGATGTACGTGGCCTGTGTCGATATGCCCTTCGGTGGTGTGGGGGCCAGGGCATTGGCAACTACCATGGGCGTGAAGGCTTCAGAACTTTCAGTCATGCGCGCAGCGTATTGGCTGAGGGCAAGGTTAATATTGCGAAACTGGCGGGCACCTTGCCGCCATAGAGTGAAAAGGTCGGCAAAATACTGGCCAGCCAAATCAAAAAATAGCATTCAGCGAATTCGAGAGTTTAGAGAGAGAAGGGAGAAAAGGTTATGGCATTTAACGGCAAGGTTGCATTGATTACAGGTGGTGGCAGTGGCATGGGGCGCACAGCGGCACGTCTGCTGGCACAGCAGGGTGCGCAGGTTGCCATCTTTGATGTGAATGAAGCGGGTATGGCGGAAACAGCGGAGGGCTTTGACGGCATCAAGCCTTACGCAGTGGATGTCAGCAATACCGAGGCGGTGCATGCTGCCGTGGCGCAGGTAGAAGCGGATCTTGGCCCGATTGACCGCGTGGCCAGTGCGGCGGCGATCATGCCGTTTGGAAAATTGCTAGAGCAGGACCCAAAAGTACAGCTCAAACTGATGGATATTAACTACGGTGGTTTGGTGAATATTGCCACGGCAGCGCTGCCCGGCATGATCGCGCGCGGCAAAGGCGACTTTATCAGCTTCTCATCTATGTCCGGTGTTATCCCCGGCCTGTTAATGGGTGGCTATTGCGCTACCAAGAGCGCGGTGCAGTCCTATACCGAAGTGCTGTACCACGAAAACCGCGATAAGGGCGTGCGTTTTGTCTGCGTTTGTCCTCCTCCAGTGGCTACTCCCCTGTGGAACCAGGCCAAAGACACGGTAGTACCCAAGCTCACTGAAGCAGGCGAAGTCATTCAGCCTGAAGACGTGCTAACAGATATCGAGGCATGTTTAGAGAAGGGTAAGTTCTTCTCTTTCCCCGGCAAGCAAACACACATGGGTTACATCATGCGTCGCCTGTTCCCCAACTACTTGTGGAACTACGCGCACAAAGCGGAAGGCTTTTAGTCTATGCAGGCCTGGGTTTGTACGCAGCTGACCGGCGAAGACGGCCTGGTTTTTCAGGCGCAACCGGAAGTGCCGTGCGGCCCGGGCCAGGTGCTGGTGCAGTCTCGCTGTGCGGCGCTGAACTTCCCCGATGTGTTGATCACGCGCGGCAAGTACCAAATGAAACTGGATCCCCCCTTTATTCCCGGTAGTGAGTTGGCCGGGGATGTTCTTGCAGTGGGAGAGGGAGTAGAAGGTCTGGTGATCGGTCAGCGTGTTTTGGCGATGACGGGGTTCGGCGCCTTTGCCCAGCAAGTACTTGTTTCTCCCCCTATGCAGCAAGTCATGCCGATTCCCGATGCCATGAGCTACGCCCAAGCGGCGTCCTTTAATATGGTGTATGGCACTGCCATGCATGGCTTGCAGCAGCGCGGCAATCTGCGCGCAGGTGAGACTTTACTTGTGCTCGGTGCCGCTGGCGGTTGCGGCAGTGCCGCCGTGCAGATCGGCAAGGCCATGGGTGCGCGGGTTATCGCCGGCGCCAGCAGTGATGAAAAGTGCGAGCTTGCGCGTCAGTCAGGTGCTGATGACGTCATTAACTACACTACGCAGGATCTACGCGATTCCGTTATGGCCTTGACCGATGGGAAAGGCGTGGACGTGCTGTTCGATCCGGTAGGCGATGCGTTGTTCAACAGTGCCAAACGCTGCATGGGTTGGAATGGCCGCTATCTGGTTATTGGTTTTGCCGGTGGGGAAATCCCGCAGATGGGTATCAACTACACCATCTTGAAATCGATCGCTGTAGTCGGTGTGGCTTACGGTATGTCTGCGATAGCTGATCCGGCTATGAACGCCAGGAATTTCGAGCAGTTGTTTGACTGGTTTGAACAGGGTTTGCTCAAGCCCGCGCTCGGGAAGACGTACGCATGTGGGCAGTTACCCGACGCCTTGCGCGAAATGGGTGCTGGGCAGACCCTGGGTAAGACGGTAGTAGAATTCCAGAGCGACGCGCCAGCTTAGTCGAAGAATTGCCTGACCGCAGATGGAATAGTCGCAGAATAGCCTGGTTGCAAAAGAGCTAGTCGTAAAAATAGGCAGCATAAATGCAGGCTTCCCGGGTATCCGATCTGGTAGGCTCGCAAGTAACGCTATAATAATTCAGGAAAATTCTCATGAAATGGCTTAAATACACACTGTATGCAGTTCTGGTTATCGCGGTCGTGGGTGGTATTACTGTGTATTTCAAACTCAAGGAGATTGGTTTGATCCCCAGAGCGATCTATGAAACCCAGGCACCGAGCCTACCCGAGTTCACTAAGCCGGCCATACTGGTCCTGAGTAAAGCCAACGGCTTCATTCATGTGGATGCTTTACCGGCGGGAGAAGCAATGTTGAAGCGCATTGCAGAGGCGCGCGGTTGGGATATTTATCTTACCGATAATGCCGCAACCCATAACGCGCAAGACCTGGCCAAGTTCAAGGTAGTGGTCTGGAACAATGTGTCCGGAGACGTATTGACCGAAGACCAGCGTGGTGCCCTGCAGGGTTATCTGTCGGGTGGCGGCGGCTGGGTGGGTATACATGCTTCGGGGGGTGACCCGAGTTACCAGTGGGATTGGTATGTGGACACCCTGGTGGGCGCCCAGTTTGTAGGTCATACCATGAATCCCCAGTTCCAGGATGCGGACGTGTTGGTCACAGATGCATCGCTGCAAGTTACTGACCATTTGTCTTCGCCGTGGAATATCCCGCAGGAAGAATGGTACGCCTTTGACAGTAATCCTCGCGCCAAAGGCTATGAGATTCTTCTGACGATGGATGAGAGTTCCTATCTGACACAAGGTGAGAACTTTTTTGGACGTGACAATATGGATGGCGAGCACCCTATTGCCTGGCGCCATGAGTTGGGTGAGGGCCGTGTTTTGTATAACGCCATCGGTCATCAGGGAGCAACGTACGTGATTCCGGAGTTTCAGCAGTTGATTAGCAATGCTATCGACTGGGCCGGAAGAATGGAGTCCTACCGAATTGACCCATGAGCATATACCCGCGACTGTAGATCAATAACCCACTTTTAGGCGAAGGCGGAGGTATCGCTAGGTTAACCCACCGATACCCGAGAGGGGCTCAGGATTATGTTCCGGAGGAGGCCGCAGAATCGCCGGCGATTAATCCTAGAACCCGCTCCTGAAACAGTGTCGTGAATCTATCCACGTCAACATTGAGTGCCACCCTGGCGTTGATATCGGGCCGGTTGAAAATCGCTCGCTGGAACGGTTTGTGGTAGGACACACTCATACCCTGGCCGGGACCCTGGCCAGTCTCGATTTCAACATGGGAGTCTTCCAGCGTCACCAGACTCGTATCCATTGCCACCGCCATCGCCAGGCTATCGTAGAGGTGAAGTGAGGCGGAGCTTCCACTGGACGCCATGACCTTGAACCAGGGCGCGGTGGCTTCACTGACAAACTGCGCAAGTGCAGTGCCACCTGCGATACAGGCTTCGACCTGCTCCGGGTACAGGCAGGTCTGGTGACAGACGTCCAGCCCCACCATGGTCAGATCCGCACCGGAGCGAAAGACGATATCGGCTGCCTCGGGATCCTGCCAGTAGTTGAATTCCGCTGCTGGAGATATATTCCCCGCGCATTCTGCGGTGCCACCCATCATCACGATTTTATTCACCGCGGAGGCAAAACCCGGTTCCCGCTGTATTGCTGTGGCCACATTGGTAAGCGGACCGATGGCAACAAGTGTAATCTCGCCGGGGCTGTCCAGTACCCTGTCGATGAGGAAGCCAACCGCATCGGCGTCTTCGCCTTTGGGCTCCAGCATGTTGGTAATTTGCTGCGCCCCTTGGCGTTGCTGCAGCCACTTGATCTGCGTGCTCCTGGCGGCGCTCATTGGTGTCAGGCAACCGCGGCGCAGCGGGACATCCTCCCGCCCAAGTAGTTTCAGCAAGTGGTGCACGTTGGCATA
>JBLFXU010000290.1:0-4346 GCA_047609575.1 Bacteroidia bacterium
GGGCTGTCTGGCAGCAGCATTCAGCGCAGCTTGTCAGCAGCACGCTCCTTTTATAACTATCTCGGACGGGAAAATGGTCGACCGCGCAATCCAGCTACCGCGGTGCAGGCACCTCGCCAACCACGGCGACTACCGAAAACGCTAGATGCCGACCAGGTGAGTCGCTACCTGAATTTTGACGCCGACGACCCTGTCACTAAGCGCGACAGCGCGATGGCGGAACTGTTCTATTCATCGGGACTACGCCTCGCAGAACTGGCCGCGGTGAACGTCGGAGACATCGACCCCTACACCCAACTATTGACCGTGACAGGCAAAGGCAACAAGACCCGCACAGTACCCGTCGGCACAATGGCACTGACCGCTGTAGAACGGTGGATGAAAGTACGCCAGGCGGGTGCAGACGAGCCAGCGCTGTTCACCAGCAATCGTGGTGGTCGCATTAGCGTGCGCAATATCCAGGCACGCATGAAAGTACAGGGTCGTCGATCAGGTATGCATCAGGACGTGCATCCGCACATGCTGCGGCACTCCTTTGCCAGCCACATGCTGGAGTCCAGCGGCGACCTGCGAGCGGTACAGGAACTATTGGGTCACGCCAATATCTCCACCACGCAAATCTATACCCATCTGGATTTCCAGCACCTGGCCAAGGTCTACGACGCAGCACATCCCAGAGCTAAGAGGCAGAAGTAAGACTAACGTGCCCATCACTGTTATAACCTTTGATCTGGACAACACGCTGTGGGACGTAGAGCCCGCCCTCATTCGTGCCGAGGAAGCCCAGCAAGCATGGCTGCTTGAACATCGGCCCGGCGCAGTGGAAGCGTTTGATCACGATGCGCTGTTTGAATTCAAAAAGTCTGTCTGGAAACGCCACCCGGAACTTGTTCACCACGTCAGCAAAATGCGCACGCAGACACTCAAAGAACTGCAACTGGCGGCAGGCTACGATGAACAAACGGCGGAGTCAGGTGCCAAAGCAGCTTTCAAAATTTTTCTCGCTGAGCGGCACAAAGTACAGCTGTATGAGGAAGCCCTGAGCGTGCTTGAGGAATTGGCAAAGACCTACACGCTTGGCGCACTAACCAACGGTAATGCAGACATCTATAAAACAGATGCAGCGGAGTACTTTGATTTCGCCTTTCTTGCTGAAGACATTGGTACCAGTAAGCCCCATCCCGAAATGTTCGAAGCGGCCCTGGCAACAGCCGGCGTCAGCCCCGCTCAGATCGTCCACGTGGGAGATGACCCGGAGCACGATATTGCCGGAGCACAAAAGATGGGCATGTACACCGTATGGATGAACGGCAGAAATAAGGCATGGCCTGGGGGGGCACCTGCCGACAGGATGATCAACAACCTGCTGGAACTTCCAGCAGCCGTGCGAACTATCGCCAACGCATCAAACTGATTTTACAAATTTACTATCGCGCAGATTTAGCGCGGCATGTTTTCTATGAACGACTGGAACGCAGAGTCGCCAAACCGGCCACCAGGGGAAAGCACGCACTCCATTACCATCTGAGCCTGCTCTTCCCTACCGTCTTCGATACGTACTGCCGGCGATACTGCCGCAATCTCCCTGGCGCTGTTCATGTCCCAGGCTTGTACGAACACCACCGCAATCCTCAGCGTGTGAGTTTGCACTTTGCAGACAAACTCTTTGTCGGGCAAATCTGCCATCACTGCAGTAGAGCCAAACAACATCGCCGTAAATAGTGAAACAGCCAATTTCTTCATCATTTCCATCTCCGCATACTAGTGCCAGCACCCTTGCGCATCATCACCCGTAGCCGAGCGCGCGCCGGAAAAATCAAGAATGAAGCTGGTGCAGAGCTTGTCCTTGGACTGTTGGGAGGAACTAACCGGTGTGGCCGTCAAAACATAGCAGGTAGCAGCACTGCCTCCCGGGCACGCTTCGCCATCGATAGAGTAATGCCCCTCGCTGCTTATGCGCGGATCAGTCGAAAACCCAAGCTGGGTCATATCGTAGGTGTAAGAACCCCGGTCAAGCATGTTCTGCTCCATGCGTCCTGCCACTTCCATGAGACCAGCCTTGGCATCACTGCGGTTACCTTTACGTATGGTTCCCTGATAGGCCGGCAAAGCGATCCCCGCAAGAATCGCTATGACCACAATCACAATCATAATCTCAATCAGCGTAAATCCTTGTTGCGTACGTTTCACTGGCGGCTATCCCCTGTCCTTCTATCGCATCTAGCCGTCATCACGATGCCAGTAAGATCCGTACGGTTGCTGAATTGAAGAATCAGTCTCCATCGGGTTGCCCACAGTCCTCGGTGAAGTACCACCTGGCGGCAAGAGCAAACGAATCTCACCTTCTGCATCAAAGTGTGGTGAAGGTGTATCCGGGATAATGCCGCCAACAGAGATAAAACGCTCATAGGTTCCATCATCGTCGAAGTCGCGCACACGCAGCCCCGCTAGCAGGTCAACATTGTACAAACGTCCTGTGCCTGGCAGTGGCTCACAGATGTTCAATATCTGTGCGTCAGGAGAGAATGTGGTGAAATAGACCTTACCGTCAATGGTAATTGACCGTGCCAAAGCCTTCTCTCCATTTGCGACCAGACTCATGCGCCAACCCGCGGAGTTGTTCAGGGCTGTCTGGGCCGCTACCTGCTCGTCGGCGTCGCCATCTTGCAGATCGTTATCGGAGACGTCGTACAAAGCACTGGGTGCCATCGGCAGTGAACAACGGAAGTCGTGTCCCGGGTCAATATCGCATTCATCGTCGTCAAGCGCGGTGAAGTACGGCCCAACATGCTGGTCTCTGATCATATAGAAATAATTGTCAACAGACGGATCAGTAATGTCGCTCAAATTGTCCAGTTCTGCTGGGTTGGTCCGGTCACCCGAGCCGAGCAGAATAGCGTCTACAGGCTGGCCCAGGTAATCCGTACGCACCACGTCGGGCGCGACAAAGAAGCGACGGTCGGTTGCCTTGGTGCCGCCATTGGCCGTAAGCATTTTCGTAATAAACCATGTGCTTTGGCTTGAGGCAGGCAAGGCATTACCTGGCATATCGATACGCCAGAGGTTACCGCCAGTATCGGCGAAATAGATCCGGTCGATCAAGTCGTCGCCATTACTGTCCAGTACAGTGACGCCCGCAGGTACCGAGTGCAACAAGCCGGTCTCCTGCATATTGGTGTCACCGTCGTCAGCGGGCGTAACACTCCACACCAGCGCACCGGTTGCCGCATCGACAATATAAATACCCCGTCCAATATCGTCGGCGTTATCCACCGCAAGACTGTCTTTATCATCCTTATCCGGATCGTAGCCTGCACCGAAAATCAGTACTGGTTTTGATTTGCCCGCGTTGTCATAGTAACCAGGAATATTGGCAATAATCGGCTCAGACCAAGTTTGCCCCATCTCAAGAAAATCGTCATTATCCGGACTGATACTCCACATCATGGATGGTGTTTCCGGATTAGAGATATCCATGGCATACATGTAATCGCCACCCCGGCGCAGACCAAAGTACATCCAGGCCTTATCGCCAACAGCGTAATCGAGGGTTCCGTCGTAATTCAGGTCCTCGGTATGTACCACCACCGATGCATCGATACCGTAAACATGCTCCAGTGAAGCACCGTTCTCCTTGCGCTTGGTCATCACACTGGCCAGTTCTTTCGGGAAGAAGGCCCAGTCTTCCTGGCCATCATCATTAGAGAACATGTGCAAAAACCCTGCATTAGTGCCGGCGAGGATACGTACGTCAGGATTTTCCTGCGTGTAACTGCCGCGTGCACCGTAGTTCATAATAAAAGGTTTGCTGTGCAGAATGTCACCAAGGATCCAGGGTCGATTGTCTGAAGTCGAGCCGTTCTGGTTTTCATCTTCCAAGTCGTATCCAAGACCCCAGTTAATGGTGTCATTGAGTTCCGTCTGGTTCGCTAAGCCCCAGAATGCGAATAGCAACTGATCTGCCAAAATCCCGTCCGCCAGGAACCCCGCAATTGCTTCATCGACGGCCTCCCCAGTTTCGTTAAGAAGCGTTTCAAGCAGATCGAAACCGTAGGCGTCAGCGGTCATATTCGTAGGGTTGAGCAGCTCCAATGCATTGCTCGCACCTGTATTGGAATATACATGGTTGGCGCGCGTGGTGAGGTTACTCGCGGCCAATAATTCACCCACACCCCCAGTCTTCACCTTAGGTCCGTCGGCGCTGCTACTCCACAGTGTGTTCGCATTATCTTTGATCAGGCCAGTAGCCTCATCCATAGCCGGGAGACCATTCTTGTCTACCAGAACAGCCACATCGTCTATATACGAGATATCCAGTCGCTTGATGTTGCCGCCCCAATCGGCAG
>JBLFXU010000291.1:0-4321 GCA_047609575.1 Bacteroidia bacterium
TCGCTTGCTCAAAGTGCTGAGACATTCGCCACGATGCCTGCTTGTTTCACACCTGCCTCCTATCGTGCGCGAAATCTGACATCGCCAAAGAGCCAGTTCTTCTAGACTGACTCCTCTGGATTAGTGCAGCGGCGGGGTTACCCAGAATGAAACCGACAATATCGGGCCGCAAAGGCACATGCTAAACCCGATCGCACGCCGTGCACTCAGAAGGCTAAGATAGTCGCCACGGGGCCAGTCATTCTCTCCGCCAGCTTAGCGGCCCTTCATCGGATGCTAGTTGCGTCTGCGTTCTGGCTTGAACGCTTTTACCGCAGAAATGAAGTCCTGCAGCGCAGATGGGCTTGCCACGGCGCCTGCATAAGCAAGAGTGTTATACAGCCCGGTGATGCGTTGCAGATCTTCTTCTATGTCAGGCAACTCATCTTTCACGCGCAAGAAAAAGTGCTCGGGAGTTTCCCCTTTTTGCCGGGCCAGGCCAACCGAGTCCATGCGCTGACAGAAATCAAGGTAGTGCTTATCCAGCGGACTAATTTCATGCGTGCTGCGCCGTCGCAGCAACGAAATAGCCACCGGTGCAAGCACTAGTAGCCAGCTGCCCAGAAACAGTGTGACGAAGAGTCTCGAACTGACCTCGCCAAACATCTCATGCAGCAGCCGGAATTGGGAATCGCGGTTATAACCAACCACCAGACTCTGCCAGCGGTAGGTCAATGCATCGTAACGCAGACGCAATTGATTCAGCAGAGGCAACTTACGAAAGCGTAAGACCGACAAAGGCGCGTCGGCCAGGAACGATCCCTCTGCAGCCATAGCCTCCTCCAAACCCCATTCAATCCGTTCCGGTGCTACGGCAGAAGTAGGATCAATCCTTACCCAACCGCGCTCTGCAAGCCAAACTTCAGCCCAGGCATGGGCATCAAACTGGTGCACCAGAACGGTACGGTTGACCGGGTTAATCTCACCGCCCTGGTATCCGGCTACTACCCTGGACGGGACCCCGGCGGAACGCATCATAAACACAAAGGCAGAGGCGTAATGCTCGCAAAAGCCCTTGCGTGTTTCAAACAGAAATTCATCGATACCGTTCTTTGAGGAGATGACCCCAGGCCGCAGCGTGTAATGAAAATTCTCGCGATTAAAGTGCTGCAAAACGCCATTAACGAACTTGCGATCACTATCGGCAGCAATGTACAGGTCGAGGGCAAGCTGTCGTGCGCGCTCATTTCCAAGGGGTGGCAGCTGCAATTCTGTTTTTCGACGCCATGGTGACAGCTCAGACTCTACTTTACTGTGTGGCCAGCTGCGCACGGTATACATATGCTCCGATTCCAACGGCCCTGCGGAAAACAATCGGTAGTCTGAGCCGTGCATGACGCCAGACGAGGCTGAGACCGCGTACTGCAGGCTGTAGAGCCAGTTCTGTTGTGTGGGCTCCATAATCACGCTGTAGCGCAGCGGTTCTCCTCCGGTGGCGACTTCCTGATGTCGCCGCTCGCCGGCGGGTATTTCGTAATAGTCAAGTCCCGACCACGCACCCTGCTGGAATTTGCTAAATACCAAACCTCGCCAGTAGAGCTCGGACGTAGGGGGTATATCCCCCTCAAACTTGACCCTGAATGCAACCTCGGCAGATTGACTCAGGCTCGCTACATCTCCGGGTTTCATATGGTCACTCATACCGGTTTTTGCAGCGTGGTTCTTGATCGGCACGCTCCATAACGGACCGAAACGCGGAAACAGGAAAAACAGAACAGCCATTAGCGGTAAGGCCTGCAGCAACATAACGCTGGCCAACTTGAGTGAACCGCGATTAAAACGGTGTTCACCTGGCTGGTGCAGAGCCACCAGCGACGTGGTAACAAGCACAACGGTAAAAACCGAATACAACGTAATGAGTAAATCCTGACTGAATAGAAACTCTGTAATGCAAATGAAATAGCCTAAAAACAGCAGTACATAGGCGTCTTTGCGATGCACCAACTCAACCAGCTTCAGTGCAAAGGCTATCAACAGCAGTGCCACAGTAGGCTCCAGCCCGACCAGCGAACCGTAACTGGCCACCACGCCCAGGAAGCCACTTAAGGTCATCACCACCTTGACCACCTTCCCCGGGAAAGACCAGCGCCCACGATAGACCTGTATCCGCCAGACGACTGCCATGATGTAGACCAGCAGCACCCAAATCGGCAAACGCGCTGCATGGGGCGCCACCAACGCCAACTGACTAGCGATTATCCAGACAAGCGCGTTACGCGGGATTTGCTGCTGGATATTCACCCGGGGCCCGCCTCCTGTCCGTACAGAGCAAGCTCCTTTAGAATACGATCACGATGACGCTCGCCCACATCGGGCTCTATCGTCAGACCCGGCAGGCGCAACCCGTATTCTTCCTTATTGGCGTCAAACTCCAGAGCCCAGTAACACAGGTGTGACAGTCGTTGCTCCACACCAAGTCCGGCAAATAAATCCCAGTCGAGCCAGACACTGCGGTCAGCATAGGCCGTGTGTTGCTTGGTTTGCACGCCCTGCCCCTTGGCCAATGCCTTCCAGTGCACCTGACGCAGAGAATCGCCTGGCCGGTAGTCCCGGAAACCGTAGAAATCATCATCTCCCCTGACCGGCGCCGACGCACCATCAGGCGTATCGGTGGCAGCTCCGCTCAAATCCGGTGACTGTAACGGCCTTGGGTACACCATCGCGTGCATGTCCAGATCAACCCAGGTCCAGCAGCGCAGCAGGCCAAGTGGATAGGACGACTCCAGCAACAAGCGCCCGGGACGAAACCAGCCGCGCTTGTCGACAGGCATATGCAGGCGCAGCGTGACAGAATCCTCTTCAACAAGGTTCACCAGCGCCTCGCTACTTTTCGGCCACTTTACATGTAGTGCGTAGTGATCGCGCTGTCGTCCGCGTTCGATCATAACTTCAAACTCAGACTGTTGACCGGGAAATGCAGGCTGTGCGCGTACCGCTCGAATAGTAAGACCGGAAAGATTGGCATATGTATGCAGGGTGGAAATGACAAACAGCGTGGTGAGCCAGAACGTCAGGCCGTAGCTCAAGTTGCTTTCGAAATTGATCGCGGTGAGCAACATGATGGAAAGTGCGAGAAAGAAAAACAATCCCACACGACTGGGAAATATAAATATCCGGCGCTGGTCCAGGGTGACTTCCCTGGCGGGTGGAATGCGTCGATTGACCCACTTGCGAAAACGCGCGCGAGCGCGCTCTCGTGTGTTCTCTAATCCGGGAATGCGCAACCCGATATCCACAGCTTAGCCCTCAGGGCCCAACAACATCCACACTACGCATCAGCAGGTCGACCAAGGCCAAACCATCACCGGCGTAGTCGCCACTGGGCACCAATCGGTGTGTCGCTACCGCTGGCAATACCATTTGCACATCCTCTGGAACCACGTGGCCGCGATTCTGCATTATCGCCCAGGTCTTTGCACAGTCCAACAGTGCCAGCGCACCTCGCGGTGAAAGCCCTACCTCAAACTCCGGAGACTGCCGCGTATAAGCAACAATCCGTTGCAGGTAATCGAGCAGGTTATCCGAGGCGTGCACGGCGCTAACCGCTGCGCGTATCGCCTCCAGTTGATTGCTATCGATGCACTGCCTGGGCGTAAGGATCTCCTGAGCGGCGCTGTGCCGACGCAGGAACATCTCTCTCTCCGCCTTAGGATGGGGGTAGCCAAGTTCCAGGCGCATGAGGAAACGGTCTAACTGGGATTCCGGCAACGGGTAAGTACCCGATTGGTGAACAGGGTTCTGTGTGGCAATCACAAAAAAAGGCTGCGGCAATGGCCGCGTCTCACCTTCTATTGTCACCTGCCCTTCTGCCATTGCCTCAAGCAAGGCGCTCTGGGTACGCGGTGTAGCGCGGTTGATTTCATCAGCCAGTAATAATTGGGTAAAAATAGGGCCGGCATGAAAACTAAAGCTGGCGTCGCGGGCATCGTAAATAGAAACACCCAGAATATCGGCAGGCATAAGGTCGGAGGTAAACTGTACACGCTTCCAATCAAGACCGAATACCGCGGCTAGCGCATTGGACAATGTAGTCTTTCCCATGCCCGGCAAGTCTTCGATTAGCAGGTGACCGCGCGCAAACAGGCAACACAGTGCCAGACGAATCTGCGGCTCTTTCCCCAAAAGAATTGTGCCTACTTCTTTAACGGCAGCTTCGATAGTGCTTTGCAAACCCGCTGTACCGGCCTGCGCATCCATACCTACTCCCCGAGCTGCGGTTATCCCCTGACTGACATTCATGTACTGCCCACCCTCCCCGTGTTCTTGGTCATACTGTCGTGTG
>JBLFXU010000292.1:0-4286 GCA_047609575.1 Bacteroidia bacterium
CGGGGCTGACGTCCAGAGTTACGATGCGCATTGACGCTTATGGGATCAGCCATATCGAGGCGGAAAATACAGCGGATCTTTTTTTTGCCCAGGGTTACAACGTAGCCAGGGACCGCCTGTGGCAAATAGATTACTGGCGCCGCTCGGGTCTGGGAGAGATGGCAGCGGTGTTTGGAAGTGACTTTCTCCAGCATGACCGAGCGGCTAGACTAGTGCTTTTTCGCGGCGACATGGACGCTGAGTGGGCGGCATATGGCCCCGGTGCCAGGGAAGCCGTGACAGCCTTCGTCACAGGAATTAATGCTTATATTGCCAAGGCTGAGAAAAATCCGAAATCTTTGCCTCTGGAGTTTCAAGCGCTTGATTACACACCTTCGCGCTGGCAACCAGAAGATGTTGTGCGTATACGCAGCCACGGCGTTTGGCAGAACCTGATCAGCGAGGTTGAACGAACGTTTATGATCTGCTCAGGACTGTCAGAGCAAGACAGATTCCGTGTAAAACTTCAGCCTGATCATACGCCGGTTGTTCCGTCTGGCTTGGATCTCTGTTCGTTACCTGAAACAGTTCTGGACGACTATTTATTAGCGGCCTATCCCCCATCTTTTGATAGTCGCAAGGGGGGTAGTAACAATTGGGCTGTGCGCGGCAGCCGAACCGCTTCCGGGAGGCCGATTCTGGCAGGCGATCCGCACCGGGCCTATACCGTTCCTTCGATGCGCTATGCAGTTCATCTTAAAGCACCCGGAATCGATATTATTGGGGCAGGTGAACCTCACGCTCCAGGAATTGCCACGGGGCACAATGGAAAGGTCGCATTCGGCTTCACGATCTTTCCAGTAGATCAGGAAGATATGATGGTTTACGAGGTTGCCGAGCAGGACGCTTCGAAATACCGCTATGGCGATGGTTGGGAATCATTCAAAGTAATCCACGAATCAATAGCCGTGAAAGGCCAAAAAAATGTCGATGTTGCCTTGAGTTTCACCCGCCATGGACCAGTACTGCATCAGGACAAGAGGAAAGCGTATGCGCTACGAAGCGTAGCGTTTGAGCCTGGCGCCGCACCGTACCTAGGTCAACTTGCGATCATGTCAGCGGTTGATGTCGATGCCTACGACAAGGCTCTGACACGATGGGGGTCTCCTGGTGAGCACCATGTTTTTGCAGACACCAACGGTGATATTGCCTGGCGTTCAGCGGCCAGAACTCCGATTCGCGACAATTACGATGGTCTATTGCCGGTACCTGGAGATGGTCGGTACGAATGGTCGGGGTACCGCAACATCAGTGAGCTACCCGGAGGCAAGAACCCAAAGCAGGGCTGGATAGCCACGGCGAACAATATTCTCGACGCTGAGAACTACCCTTACGTCGATCGCGGTCTCAGTTACGAATGGGTGGGCGATTCTCGAGCTGCTCGAATCAGCGAGGTACTCTCCGCGACACCAAAGCATACGGTAGCCGATTCGCTGGCTCTGCAATCGGACTACATCTCGGTGTTTGCTCGAAAAATGCAGGCGCTTCTCTCCGAGCTCAAGCCAGATGAAGGCAAGGCAGAAAAGGCTCATTCCATGTTAATGGCATGGGACGCGAATTTTGGTCCGGATTCCGGCCCCGCCGCACTTTTTCAGATTTGGTACTACGGCCACCTGGCACCAAAGCTAATTGAGAAAGTAGGCGGGGAAGTCGCCGAGGAGATAATTGTGCTACCGGACGAGCGCTCTATAATGGCGGCTTTGTTAGAACCCAGTGCAATATATCCTGGCGAGGCGCCGCTGGCACAGAGAGATAAGTTTCTGAATGAGACACTGGCGGACGCTTACCGTGATATGTCGCTACTGTTTCTGTTTCGTTCACCGGAAGCATGGGCATGGGGTGATTTGCTTACGGCAAGATGGAAACACCTGGCCGATCCTGATCTATCTCGCAGTCTTAGAAGGCAGTTTGAATTGGAGCCGGTGCGTCGGGGTGGAGACCTAACGACACCCGGCATGGGAATCTTTAACGCCGACTTTGATCTCTTGTACGGAGCATCATGGCGCATGGTGGTTGATGTCGGAGAATGGGACAATTCTGTATTTGTGAACTCTCCTGGCCAATCGGGCGATCCGCGTAGTGAACATTTTAGTGATCTATACAGTGTATGGGCTAAGGACAGCGCTGTTCCGTTGTTGTACTCCAAGCAAGCCGTAGAAACCGCAACGAGAAAGACAATAGAGCTTTTGCCTGAGTCAGCAGCAGAGGCCAGCCACTAGAAATAAAAGCCAAAACGCGGGTACGGTCCACCACAAAAACAATCGTTAGGCGCCTCTTAGAGCGGCATCCTTGGCCATATCCTTCGATGTCGTATCTATGTTCAATGTTGTGAAGACCCAGGCCGGTTTCTAGCAACGACATCAAAGTGTAGATTTCAATTTCTTTCTGAGGTTGCTTAGGCTGCAACCCTGTATGCCTGAAAGAAAAAACAAGGATCATTCGTTTAGCAGACAGAGCGCTGAGCAGCACGTAGCATTCCCTAACCAGTGCTGAGCCGCGCGTTTGCGCTTCTGCTACGGTTACAATTTCACAGTGGTGGCTTTCGCCACTCAAATGCTAAACCTATTATATAAAGTAAATACTTGATTAATGCGCTAGGCAACTCTATCATTGAATCTGCATTGAAATTTATTTGGTTAACGTATCTAGAATAGTGAGGTTCAATTGAAAGCTACAGCAGAACATTTGGATGTACTTATCGTCGGAGCAGGAATCTCAGGTATTTGCGCTGGCTATGGTTTGCATAAAGCGCACCCCGAGAAAGAATATGCAATTTTTGAGTCGCGTAACGATCTTGGAGGAACCTGGGACCTGTTTCGCTATCCTGGCATTCGTTCGGATTCAGATATGTACACTCTCGGCTACAGCTTTAAGCCATGGGATAGTGCTAACGGAATTGCAGATGGCGGCGATATTCAGGCGTATATTCGTGAAACTGCCGAGGAAAATGGAATTACCCCGAAAATTCGCTATGGGCATCAGGTGAAATCCGCCGAGTGGTCGAGTGGTCTGCAGTGTTGGACCGTTATTGTGGAAAGAGAGGGTGCAGACAACTTCACCGTCACGTGTACCTTTCTTCTGGCGTGCTCTGGATATTACGACTATGAAAAAGGATATACACCAGATTTTCCAGATCTAGAAGAGTTCGGCGGGAATATTGTTCATCCTCAGGACTGGGATGATTCCGTCGACTACACTGACAAGCGTGTTGTGCTAATTGGTTCGGGCGCAACGGCCATTACATTGCTACCAGCTTTGGCTGAAAAGGCAAAACACGTAACGATGCTCCAGCGTTCGCCGACCTATATTGTTTCCATGCAGAGTAACGAACCCTGGATGGTCTTTCTGAAAAAGCACTTCCCAATGCGTTGGGCCTACTCCCTGGTAAGAGCCAAACACATTTTCGCCACCACATTTTGGGGTGTGGTTGCTAGTTTTTGGCCCAAGCGGTTCGGGGCCTTGTTGATTGCAGGTGTACGACAGGCGATGGGGCCTGACTTTGATGTTAAGAGGCATTTTGTTCCGCGGTATCTTCCCTGGGAGCAACGTGTCTGCATGGCCCCGGAAGGTGATTTCTTTGACGTACTGAAAAACGGGCGCGCCTCCATTGTTACCGACCAGATTGAAAAATTTACTAGGAAAGGAGTCCTTCTGGAGTCAGGGCAAGAGCTCGCGGCAGACCTAATAGTAACGGCAACCGGGCTAAATCTGAAGGTACTTGGCGGCATTGATCTGTCGGTAGATGGCCAACGAATGGATCTTGGTAAAGCCACAGTATACAAGGGGATGATGTTTTCTGGCGTGCCTAACCTGGTGGCGTTCACCGGCTATACCGGCGCGTCATGGACGTTGAAAATTGAAATCACTGCGAGTTACATCTCCAAACTTTTTGACTATATGAAGAAGCATCAGTATGAATCCTGTACTGCAATACTGGCGGACTCTGTTACTGTCGACGAGACACTTATGGGCTTGTCTTCGGGCTATGTGAAGCGCGCAGAGCACTTGCTACCGAAACAGGGAAAAAAGTGGCCGTGGAGAACTCACAATAGTTATCTGCTGGATCGACAGAGACAGGTATTCACCAGCATTAACGACGGGGTGCTCCGTTTTGAGGGTGCCGGCAAGTTAACTGGCTGATACGGTTATAATTGGTCAATAAATAAATATGGTACTGACAACTTAACTCGCCCGACTTGCTAGAATCGGAGGATGAATACATACAAACGCCACCGGTTCCCAGCAGA
>JBLFXU010000293.1:0-4285 GCA_047609575.1 Bacteroidia bacterium
CAACATCCCGCTCATCTTGCCCATCACGTCCTTGGTGCGGCTAAGCGAGCTGGCATCGGGCAACTGCACATTGACCAGCAACAGACCCTTATCTTCATCAGGGACAAAACCAGTTGGCATGCTAATCATGCCCAACGCCAGCAAGCCCATCCATGCCACAAACAAAAAGCCCACCACCAGTAACTTGCGCAGTACCCACTGCACACCGTGATCATATACGCCGGTCAGCTTGCCAAAACCTTTCTGGAAGCGCTGATACCAGCGCGGATCTTTACGCTCTCCTGGCTGCAACAACAGCGAACACAGCGCGGGACTGAGCGTAAGCGCGTTAAGTGAAGAAAACACAACAGCCACACAAATAGTCACGGCAAACTGGCGATACATTTCACCGGTAATGCCCGGCAGCATGGCGACCGGCACAAACACCGCCAACAACACAAGCGTAGTGGCGATAATCGCGCCGCCCACTTCACGCATAGTAATGAGAACCGCGTCGACAGCACTCAAGTTCGGATCCTCACGCATGTGGCGATCACAGTTTTCGATCACCAGAATCGCGTCATCCACCACGATACCGATAGCCAGGATAAGGGCAAAGAGTGTCACTGTGTTGATCGACATACCCATGGCGAGCAATACAGCGAACGTCGCCACCAATGAAACCGGAATGGCTATCGAAGGCACCAGCGTGGCTCGCCAGTTGCCCAGAAAAATAAACGTAATGGCAATCACCAGTGCAACGGCCTGCATCAGCGATATCACCACCTGGCGCACCGCAGTCGAGACATACCGGGTGGTATCGTAACTGATCATGTACTCCAGACCCGGTGGAAAAGATCCAGATAGCTCTTGTACTTTGCGATCTACCGCTGCGCCAGACGCCAGAGCATTCGCATCTGACAGTGTATACAGCGCAACATTAACGGCGGGCTTGCCATCTATCTCGCCATAGAAGCCATAGTCAGACTGACCCAACTCTACGCGCGCTACATCACGCAAGTAAATTGCAGAGCCATCATTGCGTGCACGCAAAATTATTTTCTCAAACTCTTCCACTTCCTGAAGACGGCCCTTGGTCTGCAGTGTGTATTCCGTTTGCAGCGTCCCCTCAAAGGGCGGCGCGCCGATTTTACCGGCGGCGACCTGCACATTCTGTTCACGCAGAGCGGCGTGCACGTCGGCTACCGACATGCCAAGCGCCGCCATGCGGTCTGGGTCTAGCCACAGGCGCATGGAATACTCCGCTTCGCCCAGAATGCTGGCCTGTGAAATGCCCTCTACTCTTGCCAACGAGCTCTGCACGTTGATCTTTACGTAGTTCGATATGAACTTGTAATCCAGCGAGTCGTCGGGCGAGGTGAAGCTGATGATCTTCAGCATGTCCGGCGAACTTTCGGAAATACTAAGACCAACGGCACTGACCTCGGCGGGCAATGATGGCTCTGCCAGTTTTACCCGGTTCTGCACCCGCACCAGGGCCATGTCCGCATCGGAGCCCACCGCAAAGGTAACGGTCAGACTATAACTGCCGTCGTTAGCGCTCTTGGAAGACATATAGATCATGTCTTCCACACCGTTGACCGCGTCTTCTATCGGCGTGCCCACTGTAGTCTCTACGACTTCGGCGGAGGCACCGGGGTAAACGCCGGCAACCTGAATACTAGGCGGGGAAATGGCCGGGTATTCTGTTATGGGTAGGTTGTAAATGGACAGGACGCCCGCCAGCGTCAAGATAATGGAGATAACCAGGGCGAACTTCGGTCGGCGGACAAAAAAGGCGCTAAACATGACCTAGCCCCGCTGCTCTTCAGACGTGAGCGAGCGAGTTTTAACCGGCATGCCTGGCCGCACTTGCTGCAGTCCGCGGATGATGACATCCGCACCGGCAGTGACGCCGGACTCGATAATAACTTTGCTATCCATCCGGTCACCGAGCACAACATCCTTGCGGATTACAGTGCCCTCTTCCACCACCAGCACAAAGCTACCGCGCTGATCAGCCTGCACGGCGGACTGGGCCACAAATACTGCTTCGATCAACTGGGTGTCGCGGATAATCACACGCACATACTGACCTGGGACCAGCACAGAATTTGGGTTGGGGAAGCGCGCCCGTGCTTCCAGGGTTCCTGTGGTCTGGTCAATACGGTTGCCAATGTAATCAATGCGGCCAACCAGCGGGTAAATGCTATCGTCCGTAAGCTCAAGACTCACTTCCACCCTCTGCACCTCTTCGCTGTCTATGCCATGTGCCAAATGCTCCGACACCTGTCTCAGATAGGTCGCTTCAGTGATCTGGAATTGCGCTTCAATAGGATCCAGACTAACCAGGTTGGTCAGGTCGCCGGAGTTGGAGCTGACAAGATCACCCACACTCAAGGCGCTACGGCCTATACGTCCGGCAATAGGCGCGACGATCGTGGTATAGCCCAGGTTGACCTCTGCACTAACAACCTGAGCACCGGCTGCTTCAATTTTGGCGTCCATTTCCAGCTTTTGAGCTTCAAAATTGTCCATCTCAGCCTGTGAGATAGCGCCCTTTGATACCAACTCCAGCCCACGGTTGTAGGTGCGCAGCGCGTTAGCTTGCTGCGCCACCGCGCCAGCCAGATCCGCTTTGGCCCTAGCCAATGCAGCGGTATATTCAGACGGATCGATGGTATACAGAACGGCACCCGCCGCAATCAAATCCCCTTCGCGAAAGTCTCGGCTCAGCAGATATCCGGCGACCTTGGCCTGTATAGCCACGTCATTCTTGGCCTGCAGGCGGCCCACATAGCGTACTTTTGGCTGAAAGGGCTCCTGGGTCACCTGGTCCACGACCACTTCAACCATTGGGCGCGGGGGGGCCTCCGCCGTACACCCAACCAACCCCAACACAGACAGAGCAGCCAATAGTCTTACAGCGCGCATTTTCACCATTTTCTTACCTCAATGTCCGAAGCAGTGACGGACCAACCGGATACCGTACCATTTAAGGCGGGACTGGCAAAAAAGACGGGCAAAAAAAACCGCCGCACTAAACATGCAGCGGCTCTGTTGACCGGGTCGTGCTACTTGCTGCCCTCAACCATAAAGTCGACTGCCGCTATTACTTCTGCATCGCTGCAGCTCATGCAGCCACCCTTGGCCATCATGCTGGTGCCAGGAACGCCTTCGATGCCGTGGGTATACAGCAGATCCATACCTTGAGCAATGCGGTCTACCCAGGCAACGGCATCACCCATTTTCGGGGCACCACCGGCGCCCGTTGAGTGGCAGGCCATGCAGGCAGCGCCATACACATCTTCCCCAGAGCGGGCTACGCCACCGGCCGCTGCTGCCGAAGCACCACCGCCACCGCCACAGTCAGCGTCGCCGGCCATGCAGGAATGGCCAACAGGCTTAATGCGCTCTTCAATAGCGGCCCGTTGGGCCTCGGACATGTCGGCTGCTGTGACCGACAATGCGGCGAACAGGGCCATTACGGCAAATACGATACGAATCATCACATACTCCTTCTCTCAGATGGCGCGCATTATAGCCACTTAAGCCGCTGGGGAAAATGCGCAATTCACGGGTTGGCAGGGCATCCCCGAAACGCCTAGTATGACCCGGCTATTAACTCTAACCACCTACGCGCAACTTTAAGCCGCCTCCGCGCAATCTAGACAGCCAACAGGCACCCAAAAAAACGGCAAACAGGAAGAAACACACATGAAGCTCTATACCTACGATTCAGCCCCTAACCCCCAACGGCTGGCGATGTTCATGAAATACAAGGGTATCGAGCTAGAGACCCACGTGGTCGATATGGCCAAGGCAGAGCAACTCACGGACGAATACCGGGCCATTAACCCCGACGGCACCGTTCCAGCCCTGATACTGGAGGACGGTACGGTGCTTAGCCAAGTCATCGGTATGTGCGTCTATCTGGAAGAAATCTACCCCGAAAAGCCCCTGATGGGCACCACCGCACTGGAAAAGGCCCAGGTCATCAGTTGGGTTCACAAGCTTGGCAACAGCCTGTTTATGGGTGTGGCCAGCGTATTTCGCAATCGCAGCAAGGGCTTTGTCGACCGGGCGCTGCCCGGACCGCTAAACCTACCGCAAATCCCGGAAATGGTTGATCGGGGCCTGGCCCAGGTACGCTATGCCCTGCCCCTGCTTAACGAACATTTGTCCCACAATACCTGGATGGCGGGAGACAATTTCACCTTTGCTGACATCGACCTACTCACCGCAATGGGGTTTCTCGGCTGGATCAAAGAGCCAGTCCCGGAGGACCTGACCCACTTGCAGGAAT
>JBLFXU010000294.1:0-4278 GCA_047609575.1 Bacteroidia bacterium
TTACATATAGATATAAAAAAATCATGTCAAAGCCTGCAATCCCTTTCCCCTGCGGCGTTATTGAGGGTTTTTACGGTCGCAGCTGGCCTCACGAGACACGGCTGGCATACAGCGCCCTGTTACCTCGTATGGGGCTGAATACCTACCTCTACTGCCCCAAGAATGATCCCTATTTGAGAAGCCAATGGCGGCTGGACTGGCCGAAAGGCGGCCGTAGCAAACTCATAGAGATGGGGCAGGCCTGCAGCAAACATGGCGTCGACTGGGGCGTGGGGCTTTCGCCCGTTGCCCTCTATCTGGACTATGGCAAGCAACAGCGGCAGGCATTGCAAGAGCGAGTCCTTGGCCTGGCCGATCTTGGTCTGGACGTTCTTGCCATTCTGTTCGATGACATGCCCGGTGATTGTCCCGATCTGGCTAGTCGACAGGCCGATATCATCACGGATGTGGCAGCTTGGCTGCCACATATCCGTCTCATGATGTGTCCAACGTACTATTCGTTTGACCCGGTTCTGGCGCGTTATTTTGGCGCGATGCCAGACAACTACTGGACTGAGCTAGGCAAAGCCCTGCCCGCAGATGTGCATATTTTCTGGACGGGCAATGAGGTGTGCTCGCCAAGTATCACTGAGCGTGACATTGGCGCGATAGTGCGGCTGCTGGGCCGTCCGGTGACTCTTTGGGACAACTATCCGGTGAACGACGGTGCAGCGCGCAGTGATCATCTGTATCTTGAGCCATTGGCGGCGCGCGATATAGGGCTGGCCCCTTCGATAGGCGGCCACCTGTGCAATCCGATGAACCAGGGTTTTGCGTCCCTGCCGGCCCTGAACGGACTGGCACGCCTTTACGGAGCTGGTTTGGAGGACGCGGAGCTGGCTGAAATCATTGGCAAGTCGACCTGGTCTAGCCTGCAGCGGGATGCCAGTGAATTCCTGGTCCTGGGGCTTTCAGGGCTAGGTGAGGCGCGCTGTGCGGAGCTGGCCAGGCACTACAGAAGCCAGTCGGGAGAGGCTGCACGGGAGGTCGCTGAATGGCTCGAGGGTGACTACGCTTTTGACCCCGCGTGCCTTACGGACTGAGCTCTGTTGGCCTAATTCCTTCCAGCCCGCGTAGTTACTGCGTTTCAGGGCACTTTCGAGTTGATCGAGAGCGGGGTTTGTGGCAGAATCTGCGCCCTTGTCACAACCCCCCAGTAATTGGTTTTTTGCTGCGCAACTTTCCTGCTCCACCAAGAGCTGGAGAACCCTTTGTGTAGTTCATTCCACCGACCTGGCGGTTACAGACAATGCGGAAGTGGCGAAATTGGTATACGCGCTGGATTTAGGTTCCAGTGCCGCAAGGCGTGAGAGTTCGAGTCTCTTCTTCCGCACCATTTTATTCATCAGCGCGACCCATACTCCCATGCGGGAGGGCGTCGGCTCAGGTGGCTACAGCAGCCCCTGTGATTCACAGATCTTAGTGCGCACAGCACAGGACAAGAGGATTGAGCATGCAGGTTTCCATTGAGACGACTTCTGGACTGGAACGACGCCTTACCGTCGGTGTGCCCGCAGACCGGGTAGACATCGAGGTAAGTAATCGTTTGCAGAAAGCAGCCAAGACCGTGCGTCTGCCCGGTTTTCGCCCGGGGAAAGTCCCCATGACTGTCATGCGCCAGCGCTTTGGTGACGGCATCCGTCAGGAAGTATTGGGTGAAGTGATGAGCCAGTCCTTCCAGGAGGCTGTAATGCAGGAAAAGCTGCGCCCTGCAGGGCAGCCAAGTATAGAGCCGCGCAATCTTGAGGCTGGAAAAGATCTGGAGTACGTGGCGACCTTTGAGGTATTTCCCGAAGTCGATATTGCTGATATGAAGGATTTCCCTGTCGAGCGCCCTGTGGCTGAGGTACAGCCGGAGGATGTTGACAATATTATCGAGGTATTCCGCAAGCAGCAGGGCGACTGGGGTGAAGTCGAGCGCGCGGCAGCCGAGGGGGATCGAGTGAATATCGATTACGCCGGAACCCGCGACGGTGAGGAGTTTGAGGGCGGTAGTGCCACTGACAGTGATCTGGAACTGGGTTCTGGTCGTATGATCCCAGGATTCGAAGACGGTATTGTGGGGCTTAAGGGCGGCGAACAAAAGACGTTGTCTCTGAGCTTTCCCGATGAGTACCACAACGCAGACCTGCAGGGAGCAGCGGTAGAGTTTGCTATCACGGTTAACCGTATAGAGGAATTAGTGCCCGCTGAGGCGAACGAAGAGTTGTTCGCCAAATACGGTGTAGAAGAGGGCGGCGAAGAGAAGTTTCGCAGCGAGGTCTCTGACAATATGGCTCGGGAACTTAAAAATGCCGTCCAGACCAAAGTGAAGCAGCAAGTGATGGACTCAGTCCTTGAAGCTCACTCTAATCTGGAGGTGCCCCGCGCCTTGGTGCAGCAAGAGATCGGTGCACTGCGCAACCAAATGTTCCAGCAGTTCGGTGGCGCGGGTGGGCAAGACATGGATCTGAATTCTTTGCTGCCGGATGAAATGTTTACGGAAAATGCGGAGCGGCGCGTGAAACTGGGCCTGATTATGGCGGAGATTATCTCGCGCAATGAGCTTAGGGCAGATGCCGACAAAGTCCGTGAGGTGATTGAGGAAATGGCCTCCACATACCAGGATCCACAGGAGGTAATAGAACACTATTATGGCAACCAACAGCAGTTGTCTGCCGTGGAATCCAGTATTTTGGAAGAGCAGGTGGTTGAAAAACTCCTCGAGAGCGCCAATATAACTGAGAAGCAGTGCAGCTATCAGGACGCGATCAGTCAGGAGCAGCCTGAGGTATAACTGATTCCCCCGAGCGTATTTTGCGTTCAGGGGCCATGACAATCCAATACGGGACGGCGAACATGCCCTTTGACTACGATAGCCAGAACAAGCAGACCATCAACAATCTGGGATTGGTTCCCATGGTGGTGGAACAGACCGCCAGAGGTGAGCGTTCTTACGATATCTACTCACGCCTGTTGAAAGAGCGTGTCGTGTTTATGGTCGGCCCGGTTGATGACTACATGGCAAACCTCATCGTCGCTCAGTTGTTGTTTCTGGAGTCAGAAAATCCGGACAAGGACATCCATTTGTACATCAACTCTCCAGGTGGTTCGGTGACGGCTGGATTGTCGATCTACGACACCATGCAGTTCATTAAGCCGGATGTCTCAACCATGTGTATTGGTCAGGCGGCTTCTATGGGCGCCTTCCTGCTATGTGGCGGCGCGACGGGTAAGCGGTATTGTCTGCCTAATGCTCGCACCATGATTCACCAGCCTAGTGGCGGTGCCCAGGGTCAGGCAACGGATATAGATATCCAGGCGAAGGAAATTTTGATCATTCGCAGAAAGCTGAATGAGCTCATGGCTGGACACACCGGCCAAAGCCTTGAAAACATCGAACGGGATACCGAGCGTGACCGTTTTATGGACGCAGAACAGAGCAAAGAATATGGCCTCATCGACGAGGTTGTGCAGTCCCGGATTAAAGCTCCGGAATAACTGTAAATAACGTGATTTAGTTCCTATTGGGGCTTGCAAAGACTGCTGAAAAACAGCATCTTAGAGCCATATAGGCACGTTTTTGGCACATTTTTAGCGAGTAAGGCAGGTGGATGAGCGACGAGACCCAAAGTACTGGCGATGACGGCGGCAAACTGCTGTATTGCTCGTTCTGTGGCAAGAGCCAGCACGAAGTTCGCAAACTGATTGCGGGCCCATCTGTGTTCATTTGCGATGAGTGTGTCGATCTATGCAACGACATCATTCGCGAAGAGGTTCAGGAGAGTGGATCCAAGGCTCAACAGGATCATCTGCCAGTCCCACAGGAAATAAAAGGCATACTCGATGAGTATGTCATCGGCCAAAATCGCGCCAAGAAAGTTCTCGCTGTCGCTGTCTACAATCACTACAAACGATTGCGTCATGACAGTGAGTCGGGTCGCGGTGACCAAGTAGAGCTAGGTAAGAGCAACATTCTCCTGGTGGGTCCCACCGGTAGCGGAAAAACGCTGCTTGCAGAAACCCTGGCACGACTCCTCGACGTACCCTTCACGATTGCCGATGCCACAACATTGACCGAAGCGGGGTATGTGGGTGAAGACGTTGAAAACATCATTCAAAAGTTGCTGCAAAAATGCGACTACGATGTTGAGAAAGCACAGGTTGGTATCGTCTATATTGACGAAATCGACAAGATTTCCCGCAAGTCAGATAATCCCTCGATCACGCGTGACGTCTCCGGCGAAGGTGTGCAGCAGG
>JBLFXU010000295.1:0-4233 GCA_047609575.1 Bacteroidia bacterium
ATACCATTCCTGCTATTTTTATCAGTTTTCAGCTCACCGGGAATCCACTGCCGCAGTTGGGCCTGGGTAGCACTCTGGTGGGAACCGATGTTTACCTGCTGGATAGACTGGATCAGGTGGTCACCGAATTGGGTTTTAGGGAGTACACCACAGACGTGCGCGGCTCTAGCCTGAACATGTTTTTTTTCACCCTGTCTTTGATGATAGGCACAGCGGGTTTGCCACACGTCATCATTCGCTTTTTTACGGTACCTAATGTGCGCGAAGCCAGGTCTTCGGCGGGTTGGGCTCTTGTGTTCATTGCCATTCTCTACACCACCGCGCCGGCGGTCGCTGCGATGGCGCGGCTTAACCTGATACAGACACTCGAACCTGCACCGGGACAATACCTGGCTATTGAGGAGCGCCCCGAATGGTTCCGCAATTGGGAGACTACCGGGCTGTTGGGTTTTGAGGACAAGAATGGCGATGGCTTCATTCAATACAGTGCCGATGAGCAAAGCAACGAAATGACGGTGGTCGACCAGGACATCATGGTGCTGGCAAACCCGGAGATTGCCAGGCTGCCCAACTGGGTTATCGCGCTGGTCGCCGCGGGTGGACTTGCGGCAGCGCTATCCACGGCAGCCGGTTTGCTGCTGGCGATTTCGTCGGCAATTTCACACGACTTGCTCAAAGGTATCTACAAACCAGACATCTCCGAGAAACAGGAATTGCTTGCCAGTCGACTTGCCATGGCTGCGGCGGTAGTTGGGGCTGGCTATCTCGGCCTTAATCCACCGGGTTTTGCCGCGGGAACGGTCGCACTCGCCTTTGGGCTTGCGGCTTCTTCGATTTTTCCCGCGCTAATGATGGGTATCTTTTCACCTTCGGTGACCCGAGCCGGTGCCATTGCCGGAATGATTTCGGGCATTGGTATTACGCTGTTCTATGTGTTCCAGCACAAGGGCATAATGTTCGTGCCGGGCACAGCCTTTCTGGGTGATACACCGCCGAATTGGTTTTTCGGTATTGAACCCAACGCCTTTGGTGCCATTGGCGCTATCGTGAACTTCACCGTGGCCTTCGCGGTGTCGCGGTTTACCGAAGCGCCGCCGGCTCATATTAGTGCTCTGGTAGAGAATATTCGCACGCCCGACGGCGCAACCCCGGTACAGGGCTCCTGAAACTCCCCGCGAATCGACATACGGCGCTGGCGCTTATTGTTGCGCCGCTCTTGTCTTTGTTAGCCTGGTGGGCAGCAGGTGCTCTGCTAGTCGAGAGACCAAAGCCTGCGCTTAGCGGTCAAAGTTACCCTCTCGTGGAAAAGAGTAATTGCCGCTGGTCCAGTGGCGAGTGTCATCTGGAGAATGCGGACTTTCTCTTCAAACTCACTGTTGTGGGCACCCAGACCCCGACTTTAACCGTGCTTGCCTCCCACCCCGTCGACGGGCTTCTGGTCAGTGTGGGTTCTGACCCGGACGCCAGCCCCGATCCTATGCAAATTGCAGCCGATGAGCCCCTTGGCCAAGTGTGGCAACTGCGGTTGTCCCAATGGCCCGAGCCAGGTGACCGAATACGGTTGGCAGTGCGGGCCGCCGGAAGTTCCTGGTATGGAGAGGCGGGCGTGACGTTTCTGCATGCTGCCGCTGCAATACCCTAGTCGAATCACGTCCTCTTACTTACTCCTCCTGATCTCGACTGATAATTTTCTCATTCCTTGTGCTGCGACTGCACAAAATGGCATGCTAGACTGCGTCTGCTGTACGAGGTCTTGAGCGAAGCCACTGCTGCCCGCACTAGACTATTAACCAAGCTTGATCAGCCATTGCCTGTTGGGGTAATGCGAACAGGAGGTGGTGGTATGGCGTTGGCACAGGCAATCATGACAGCCCTCATTGATGCCGACCTTTCAGGGTTGGAGCTGGCGAAAGATTTTGAATCTTCGGTCGGTTTTTTCTGGAGTGCATCGCACCAGCAAATTTATCAGGAGCTACACAAGCTCGCGGATAAAGGCTGGCTGAATAAACGCGAAGTCAGCCAGAGCGGAAAACCGAACAAAATTATCTACGGTCTGACCCGATCAGGGCGCAACGCGCTGGCAAAGTGGGTGTTTGAAACATCCAAAATCCGTCCCGCCAAAGACGAGCTCCTCATCAAGCTCTACAACCTGAGTGAACAAAATGCGAGCCATCTCAGCACAGAGGTTGCCACGCGTAGAGAAGAGATGATGCGCATTCTTTACCTGTACGAAAAAATACGACTACGACATTACGCCGACCCCCAGACGCTGCCCACGCGACACAAAGGCGTTTACCTGGCGCTGTCGGCTGGCATCGCCCAGGGTGAGCAGTTCCTTGCCTGGTGTGATGATGCATTGGCATTGCTTGGGAGTGTGGACGCTGGTGATAAAGCGGAATAGAAAACATAGACCCTCTACGGGCCCCTGTGAATACCAGGAAATTGACTAGCGGCAGCTTTAGTTGGGTTCATCTCGTGGCGCAGGACAGGGAGGCTTTAGGGGAACCAGTTCACATAATGGATAGATCGCATCGACATAATCATAGATTATTTCATATTTCATTAGTCATTCTAATAAGTAATTTCACTGTTATTGAGTGAAATACGCGGAATATGGCTCTTGGATAGTGAATACATCTAATATGTTTACTAGAAAGACCTAATATCACCTTTCTCTAGAAAAACACAGTTTATATTGGCTAGTCCTTCCTGTCCCTCTTAAGCTAATTAGAAGCGGGAATGTCTCCCGACCACGGGGATGTGGGACGATGAAGAAATGGATAGTTGTTAGCTTGTTACTGGCTCTGCCGCAGTTTGCAGCGGCGCGCGTTTATATGTGTGTTGATCATGTAACCGGTGCCACCAGCTTCACTGATAAGGCCTGTGAGGACCAGAGCGTCAGCACGCGTGAGGAAGTGCGTGTTGCTCCTGCCAACCTCGACTCGGGCGCTAACTATGCAAAAAAGACCGGTCGCAAAACCTGGAACAGTGAGACCGACACGCGTAAGAGTGGCATTGATTACAGTGTCGAGCGTCGAGCGGCTAACGAAGATGTCAGGGTCGCGGATCGCTAGTGAGTCTTGCGCGTCCTGACGTTGTCAGGCTGGCGCCGCCTGTGCGCCTCGAACAAGCCGACCATTTAGCTCTCCCGTCGACTCTCCGTGTCTGAACGCCACTTTGCCACTGATTACAGTGGCCTCGTAACCCGTTGCGCTTTGTACCAGCCTTCGTCCACCTGCCGGTAAGTCGTTCACGATGTGCGGTGGGTGCAGGGTCAGATTGTCGAAATCGATGACATTGATGTCCGCCTTGTAACCCGGCTTTAATACGCCCCGATCCAATAAACCGACCTGACGTGCTGTGCGCTGCGTTTGCATTGCGATCAACTGCGCCAGAGGTAGCTTTTCACCTCTGGTTCGATCGCGCCCCCAGTGTTGTATCAACGTGGTGGGGAAACTGGCGTCGCATAGCATGCCACAATGCGCGCCGGCATCGCCCAGGCCAGCAATGGTAAAGGGGTGGTCGAGCATGGTTTTCACATGGTCAAGATTGCCGTTTTCATAGTTAAACAAAGGCTGGTAGAGCAGTGCATGGCCGTTGTTTTCCAGCATCATGTTGTAGGCTGCTTCCTCGGGGCTAATGTCTAGCTTGCGTGCTTTGGCGCCAACTGAATCTTGCGGATCTGGCTCGTAGTTGGCCGGGTCGCCCAGTTCGAACATTTTGTCGAAGCTGTAGAGGACTTCGTCAACCAGCGGTACGCCGCTCAATACGCGGTCTTGCCCGAGCACGCGTTGCTTGAATTGTGGCTCACGCATTGTCGCGACCTGTTCGGCCAGAGGCTTGTCTGCAAGCTCTGCAAATACAGGGTTTAGCAGGAAAGGGTTGGCGCTTGCGCTCAAGCCCATCAAGATGCCGGTTGCCCGCGGTGGCACCTGGCCATACATGTCTATGCCTTCAGACTGGGCTTGTGTGATGCCGTCCAATAACTGCAGCCACCATTCCGGTCTAGCATCCTGTTGCTCTACGGTAAGTGAAATAGGGCGCCCCGATTCTGCAGACATACGCTTGAACAGATCGAACTCGCCCTCAAAATCATAAAAGTCGGAAATACCCTGCAGTACGCCCTTGCCGGTTGCGCCCACTGCTTTGGCGATGCCGATCAGTTCATCTGAGTGTGCGGTGAGAGTAGGGGTGTGTACTCCGGAAGAATCTTTGTGTTTCTCCGTACGCGAA
>JBLFXU010000296.1:0-4214 GCA_047609575.1 Bacteroidia bacterium
CATGACCCGTGACCGAATTCTCGATGCAGCCATTGCCAGCTTTATTGAGCTGGGTTACACCAACGTCACCACAGCCCGTGTCGCCAGTTCCGCCGGGGTTTCCCGGGGCGCTATGTTGCACCATTTCCCGTCGAAGACTGAGCTGATACAGGCTGCAGTCGAGTATCTGCACGACAAACTCCTGGAAGATTACACCACCCGTGTGAATGGTATTCCCCGTGACCTGCAGGGCGCCGAGCGGCGACGCGCTGGCCTCGATGCGTATTGGGAACATCTGATCGGCGATCTCTTTGTGGTTTATCACGAACTCTGTGTCGCCAGCCGAACCGATCCAGAACTGCGGTCTATCCTGGAAAACTCTCAACAGTTATTCGAGCAGCACGTCAGGGAATCCAACGAGTTTCTTTTTGCCGAGTGGAAAGATCGCGGCGATCGTTTCCTGCTGGCGATGGACGTGACCAAGTTTATGATGGAAGGCATGGCGACCGGACAGCTAACGACCAACCGCGAAGAACGTTTGCGGCAAATGGTCAGTTACCTTGCTGACCGACTTGAAGAAATTTTTGACGACGAGCAAGATTCAGCTTTCAGCCGGCATACCAGTGGCTGATAGCGAGCAAGAGCTAGACAGGTAACATCTCACGTACAACCACTTGTTAGAAAAAAGCAGTCTGCTCAGGCTGCCTGTGATTTGCTCAAAGCAGCAAAACGGCGCAAGTAATAGGCCTCATCACCGTAAAGCTTAGACAGCAACATCAAGCGCTTGTAGTGGTGCCCCACGACCAATTCATCCGTCATACCCATGCCGCCATGCAACTGCACAGCTTCCTGCATAACAAAACGTCCGGCCTCACAGAGCTTCACTTTTAACGCGGCGCAAGCAGACGCTGCTTCATCACTGTTCTCGTCGATACGAATAGCCGCGTGTAACAAGAGCGAACGTGTTTCTTGTACCTTCAAAAACATATCGGCCATTCTATGCTGCAAGGCCTGAAACTTACCGATTGGCTGACCAAACTGCTCGCGTGTTTTGGTGTACTCAACGGTTGCATCCAACAAGACCTGCATCGCACCCAATGCCTCTGCGCCCATGGCAACAATGGCCTTATCGATCACCGCTTCCATTAACGCAAGCGCTTGTCCGGCTTCGCCCAGGACATTGGCAGAGCCCAACTGCACACCATCAAAACGTATGTCAGCAGCGCGACTACCATCCACCGCAATAAAGGGTCTTCGCGTCACGCCCTTGGCGGTCGCATCAACGATAAACAGACTGATACCTGCCGGGTCATTGTCAGCACCCCCTGTGCGCGCAGAGACAATCAGGCGGTCTGCGCAGTGTCCATTCAGGACCGCGACCTTTTCACCGTCCAACACATGGCTTGCACTGCCGCGAGTGCGCAAGTGCGTTAGATCATAGCCGCCATGCTGTTCGGCAAAAGCAAACCCCCACTGCTCGCTGCCATCTATGATGCCAGGGACATAGTCTGCCTGCTGAGCTTCACTACCGGCGGCGCGTAAGAAATTTCCGCAGGTCACCAACGTGGCCAGATAGGGTTCACGCACCAGCGCGCCACCCAGCGCCTGGCAGATCACCATCAGCTCAGTCGCGCCACCGTCAAAACCGCCCTGGTCCTCGGTAAATGGCACCGCAAGCCAGCCTAAGTCGGCAAATTGTTGCCAGGCCTGCGGATCAAAGCCCAGCTCTGAATCCGCCAGCCTTCGATGCCGTTCAACACCGCAGTTATCAGTCACGTATTTCTCTACGCTATCGCGTAAAAGTACTTGTTCTTCGCTGAGGGAAAAATCCACGCTGTATGCCTGTAGTGAAGTGTTGTTGTAGGTAGATGCGCGGCGATCATTGAATTTAGATGAAGCCAGATTATCTATCGCAGCGCCTGGACAGAAATCACCCTGCCCAGCAAATGCAGACATGCTAGCAAAGGGCCTAAGCCAAAACAATCAGTCCCTACTGTTTTATTTACTGAAGCTTTAACCTAGACTCAAGGGCACACCGATTAGCGGCAGGCCTCCCTGCGGCTTCTCCAAGATTACCGAGTCAAAACCAACACAGGATGCCCCATGCCTCGCCTAAATCTGAGTGCCGAT
This sequence comes from Bacteroidia bacterium, assembly GCA_047609575.1. GTDB lineage: Bacteria > Pseudomonadota > Gammaproteobacteria > Pseudomonadales > Halieaceae > Marimicrobium. The sequence continues at coordinate 2,110 of JBLFXU010000296.1, forward strand.
AAAGTACTGACCACCACCCGCGCCGTGCGCAAAAGACTGGATTTCGATAGACCAGTCGACATGGCCGACCTGACCGAGTGCCTTGATATCGCCCTGCAGGCGCCCTCTGGCTCCAACTCCCAAGGCTGGCACTTTGTGCTGGTGAATGACCCTGCCCAAATCGCAGCCATCGCAAAGCTATACCTGGAGGCCTTCGACGAGTACGAAAAGGGTGATGCCCAGCCCACTAAACAACACCTGGATGATCCATCGATGGCTGCCACGCAGGAGAAAGTGCTCAGTTCTGCCCGGTACCTGGCAGACAATATGGACCGGGTTCCGGCCATGCTGATTCCCTGCTGCACCGGCCGGCCCGATGCCGGACTCCCCTTATCGGCCATGTCGGCTGTTTACGGCTCTATTCTACCGGCAGTCTGGAGCTTCATGCTTGCCGCCCGAGAACGCGGCATTGGCACCTGCTGGACAACGCTGCACCTGAACCATGCAGAAGCTGTCGCAAAACTGCTAGGCATTCCGGATGACTATGCCCAGGTTGCGCTGATTCCCATCGCCTATACAAAAGGCACTGAATTCAAGGTGGCACCACGCAAGGATCTGGACAATTTTCTGCACGTGAATAACTGGTAAGTCCCTATGGATCTGGGAATCACCGGAAAAACGGCACTGGTCAACGGTGGCAGCGCAGGCCTGGGCAAGGGCGCCGCAAAAGCGCTTGCCGCCGAGGGTGTCGAGTTATACATCACGGCCAGAGGTGAAGAGCGCCTGGAGGCTGCCGCGAAAGAGATACGAGACGACACGGGCGCCAAAGTCATTCCTATCGTCGCCGATCACGCCACCGATGCAGGGCGTGAAAAGATTCTCGCCATCTGCACAGAGCCGGACATCTTGATTGGCACCTGCTCCCCCGCTCCCTTTACACCGGACTTTCGTGAAGTGACGGTGGCGCAATGGCAGGAGCATCTGGCTATTGGCCTGATCAGCCCAATTGAATTTATGCGCGCCACGGTGGATGGTATGTGCGAACGAGGCTTCGGGCGCATCGTCAATATCTCCACGGGGGCGGCCAAATTTCCCGCGGAATTACGCACCTTGTCCGGGCCTCCGCGTGCTGCACTATCGAACTATACGGTGGCTATCAGCAAAGCGGTGGCCAAACACAATGTCACCATCAATAATATTCTGCCTGGCATGCATCATACCGCCACCGCGCATGAACGCTTTACCAAGATGGCGCAGGAACAAGGCACAACCTACGAGGCGATCGTGCAAAACTGGATCGACGAATGGCGCATTCCCGCGGACCGGTTTGGCAACATCGAAGAATTTGGCGCGATCTGCGCCATGTTCTGCAGCGCCCACGCGGGCTACATTGTAGGGCAGAGCCTTGTCGTCGATGGCGGCGTAACCAACTCCACTTTCTAAACTTCTATCGAAAAATGACAGGAACTTCACGATGAGCAGCATTTGCACCGTTCTGGAATACCCGGCAGGCGACGTCACCTGTCGCGGGGAATACTACACACCCGATGGTGCTGCCGGCTCACTGCCTGTGGTTTTGGTCTGTCACGCCTGGGATGGACTGAATGATGAAGTGAGGGACAAGGCCTCCAGACTAGCCGAGTCAGGTTATATCGCTTTCGCTATCGACATTCACGGCGGTGGTAAAACGATAGAGGACATGGCTGAGTTAGAGGCGACTCTCACACCCTACATGCTGGACCGGGGCATGCTCCTGACACGTATGCAGGGTGCTGCTCAAGCCGCGGCAGGGATTCCTCGCGCGGATACTAGCCGGATAGGCGCCATGGGGTATTGCTTCGGCGGGATGGCGGTATTGGATCTGGTGCGCGGCGGTACGGATAACCTCAAGGCTGCCGTATCGTTCCATGGCGCACTCGCGGGTAACGACCTGAATAACCCAGCCACAATCGACACGCATGTATTGGTACTACATGGAGAAGACGACCCCCTGGTACCCCAGGACGAAGTCGCCGCTTTCAAGGCAGAGATGACCGGTAAAAATACTGACTGGCAATTGGTGTCCTACGGGCACACAGTGCACGCATTCACCCGGCCCGAGGCCAATAATCCGGCCTTTGGTGCGG
>JBLFXU010000297.1:0-4198 GCA_047609575.1 Bacteroidia bacterium
ACGCCCCCCCAAAAACCCCCGGGCGCCCACCCTGTGGGGGCCCACCGACTACATTTCGCTTACTGACAAAATGCACTACATCTCCAGGCGTTTGACGCTCTGAACATCCTTCTGCACCTGCATCAACTCTTCCTTGCTCAATGGAATGAGACCTCGGTCAGTAAGGTAACCATCTTCACCCATTGCCTTGTCTGACGTGAACGCTGCTGCGTATTCCTGAATGCCAGGGATTTTGCCTATGTGGGCGCCCTTTACATAAAAATACAGTGGTCGAGAAACCGGGTATCCACCTTCAGCGATGGTTTCAAAGGTTGGCTCTACACCGTCTATGATAGAACCCTGGACTTTATCGCCGTTCTCATCCAAAAAACTGAAGCCAAAGATTCCCAAAGCAGCTGGATTTGCCTGAAGCTTCTGGACAATCAGATTGTCATTCTCTCCAGCTTCAATATAGACGCCATCCTCGCGCACTGAATAGGCAACCGTCTTGAATATATCCTTACCCTTAGGCGCTTTACCGCGGTTTTCTTCAATCGCGTCGTACACACCAATAGGCATTCCCAGAGTAGTCATAGCGGCCACTATTTCATCTTTCTGATCCGCACCCATACCGTACAAAGCCTTCAGAGCCGGCACCGTCTTGGCGCCTCCACCCAATGCCAGTTCGGCAAATGCGTCGCGAGTGCCTGATGTTGGCGGTGGCCCTAGTACCTCAATGCGGGTGGCCGGAAAAGCGGGATTAACATCCTGCCAGGTCTGATTCGGATTTGGCTGTAGTTTGCCGTCGGCGCCAGGGATGTCCTTCGCCAACGCGCGGTAGATATCGGCTAAGCTCAGGTCGAAGCGCGCAGACTCCTTGGAGTTGGCAATGGCGATGCCATCGTAGCCCACCAGCACTTCCAGAATGTCAGTAACACCGTTAGCCTGGCAGTCGTCGTACTCGCTTTTCTTGATGCGACGCGATGAATTGGTGATATCAGGTGTATTTGCGCCAACGCCTTTACAGAAAAGCTTCAGTCCGCCACCCGAACCGGTGGATTCAATTTTCGGCGTACTGAAGCGCGACGCACGACCGAACCGCTCAGCGACAACAGTGGCAAATGGATATACGGTTGACGAGCCGACAACGCTGACGCTGTCACGACTTGCTGCATGAACCGGGAGCGTGCTGCTCAGCGCGGTAAACATCAAAATCCCTGCCAGATATAATCTATTCACGTCGTATGAACTCCAGTGTATTTTCGAGTGCTTCGAGTCATTAGGCCCGATGCGGGAGATTCTATGGCTTGTTTATGACGATTTTATGACATCGAGCAGCGAAAGCAGCTGTTATTCTGCCGAGTCAGCACTGATTTAGTGACGATCAAGCACATCTAGATCGAGTTCTTCCAGTCGACCGTGCCGCACGTCCAACCCTTGCACAAGGTAGACCACCTGCTCGGCGATGTTACAGGCATGGTCGCCGACACGCTCGAGGCTGCGCAGCGCCCACATTTCGTTCAAAATTGCGCCTATATCGCGAGGATCTTCCATCATGAAAGTCACCAGAGAGCGCATGGCACTGCCATACTCCCGATCTACCTCCAGGTCGCCGCGAACAACTTCTACGGCCTGGGTCACATCGAGTCTGGCAAAGGCATCCAGGGCCCGGCGCAGCAAATCAGCTACCAGGCTACCGATGTGGCGCACTTCCACAAACTTACTAGGAGATACACCATCTTCTGCTAATCGGATTGTCAGCTTCGCCACCCTGGCAGCCTCGTCACCGATACGTTCGAGGTCGGTGTTTATCTTGATAACGGCCACCACAAGTCGCAAATCGCTGGCCGCGGGCTGCCGCCGGGCTATGATGGTTGAACACTCATCATCAATGGCCATTTCCATCTGATTGATATCACTGTCGGTGGCGACAACGGCTTCGGCTTCACCACTATCCAAAGCCATGAGAGCATCGGTAGCTTTGATCACCTGCGCCTCAACCTTGCCGCCCATCGCCAACAGATTATTGCGTAACGATTCCAGCTCCGAGTTAAAGCGGGCGGAAATATGCTGCTGGTAATCTTCTTGCTTCAACATGGCTTCAATCCTCTATGGGGAATTCCAAAGTAAAGGTACTGCCCTTACCGGGTGTACTTTGTATATCCAAATTTGCGTCGTGGGCTGCTGCAACATGCTTCACGATTGCCAGCCCCAGGCCGGTGCCTCCCGTTGCCGAACTACGACTTTCATCGACCCTGTAAAAACGCTCAGTAAGGCGCGGGATGTGGCTTGCTTCGATACCGATACCCTGATCATTGACGGATAATCTGCAACGCTCTTGCTGCAAAGACCAGTTTATCGTAACAGGCATACCCGGTGGACTGTACTTAATGGCATTGGTGGCCAGATTCGAGATGGCGCTGTAAACCTGCCTGTAATCCCCATTAATGCGCTGCTTCGTTCCCAGATGAAGCTCAATAGACGTATCAGGATGCGCCGCAGTAAGGTCTTCTTTGAGTTCCATCAAGAGGCCTCCCACATCCAGCAATTCTCGCTTTTCCTCGCGCTCTTCTCCTTCAATACGGGACAACCACAGCAAGTCCTTGAGCAAATTCTCCATCCTTTCGGCCTGCTGTAGCATTTGCCGCACAGGCTTACTGTATTTGGGCGGCAACTCGGCAGCGGATACGCTGAAGGTGCTCAGGTAGCCGCTGATAACGGTGAGGGGTGTACGCAACTCGTGTGACACATTGGCAACAAAATCACTGCGTATCTGCTCAAGCCTCACCGGCATGCTGACATCACGCACAAACAACAGACGTTCTCCGTCACCAAAATGCGTGATCTCGACGCGCAGATGGGTTCGGCCATCAGTGGTGGAGCTGTACTGCAGCGGCTTGTGATAGTCGCCTGCAAGAAAATACTCGTTAAAGCGTGGAAAGCGGACCAAATTAGTCAGGGTTTGTCCCGTATCCTGTGGGTAGCGCAGACCCAACAACGGCTCCACTGCTCTATTACACCAGGCGATCGTTCCATCAGAAGCCACCATTACAACCCCGTCACGCATAGACGCAAAAGAGCTTTGCAAATATTCGACACTTGAGGTGAGTTGCTTCTGAATTTCTTTATTGTGTCGTTGCTGAAGATACACTTGGGACAGTACATCACCCAACACACCGTAGATATCGGGTGGCGGCGCGTCGGGGCTCTGTAACCAACGGTTAACGCGTTCGATCTGGTACAGCCAGTAGAGGACCAGACCCAACAGCGCAATGCACACGGCCAATAGAGGATGGCCATAGTTCCAGCCCAGTAGTACTGCGACGGCCAAGAAGAGGAGTATACGACCTGCTGCACCGGACCAACTCATAGGTCCCCAGCGGCCCCCATTTACACTACACCCCTGGAGGAAAAGCGGTAGCCCGTGCCGCGCACGGTCTGTATCAACCCGCTCTGGTCGCCCCAGGGAGTCTGCAGTGCTTTGCGCAGCCTCCTGATATGCACATCAACTGTTCGTTCTTCGACGTACACAGTGGGACCCCATACCTGATCTAGTAGCTGTCCGCGCGTATATGCGCGTTCCGGGTGTGACATGAAAAAGTGCAGCAGATTGAACTCTGTAGGGCCCAACGCAAGTGGATGTTCACCGATAAAAATACGCTTGCTCTCCCCATCGAGCAAAAGACTGCCAACCTGCAGCTTTTCATCACCCGCTCCGGTCCCTGCCCTGCGCAGCAATGCCTTGATGCGCGCAATCAGCTCCCTTGGCGCGAATGGCTTGGTCAGGTAATCGTCGGCGCCCACGTCCAACCCCTGGATGACATTGTCTTCGGACGTTTTTGCGGTGAGCATGATGACGGGCACTTCTGCGGTCAGGTCGTCTCGTTTGAGACGACGTAATAGTTCGATTCCACTGCCGCCAGGCAACATCCAGTCGAGCAAAATGATGTCGGGGCGCTTGTCAACCACCAGGGTATAAGCCTGGCGAATATCTTCCGCCTCCAAACATTCAAAATCAGACATCTCCAGCGCCATTCGTATCATGTCACGAATGGCGAATTCGTCGTCAACTATCAGAACTTTTCGAGCACTCATCGCGCCAGTTACCCTTGTGTAATTCAGTGAGGCAATTAGATGAGGGAAATATGACAATTACATGACATTAGTGGGTGCGATTGCAACAATTAGTAGGAAATTGCTCCTCGAGGGGGCTAGAGGG
>JBLFXU010000298.1:0-4186 GCA_047609575.1 Bacteroidia bacterium
GGTTCAGCTCGATGATGCAGGTCAACGCTTCGAGTGCTATGTCGACACCTCCGCTGCATCAGAGCAAATGTCCGCACTGCAAAAAAACACCCAATTAGCAACGGAGTCGCACTGGCAGGCACTGGATATCGAGGCCGGGATAGCCAGAATCGACACAGACATGGTGGAACAATACATACCCCAAACCCTGAATTTCGACCTGACGGGACACATCAGTTTTACCAAGGGCTGCTACACAGGCCAGGAAGTTGTGGCCCGATTACATTATCGCGGCACTCCCAAACGGCGCAGTTTCATTGCTCGACTGCAAAACGCAGCCACGCCGACCAGCGGCGCAGAACTGTATGCGGAAACTGCCGGTAGCAGTGTGGGCAACCTGGTGAACCCCATTTCTTTGGATGGCAACGTATTGGCACTGGCGGCTGCCACACTGAACGGCGCCGAGAGTGGACTGCACCTTGACTCACTGGACGGACCCCTACTGGAACTAATAGACCTGCCCTATCCTCTGAGCGCAGACGCAGACTAATCAGGGCCGCTCGGGCAGACGCCAATCCACGGGTGACTGCCCGCGATGCTGCAGGTGAGCATTGGCCTCTACGAAATGCCCACAACCGAAAAAACCACGGTAGGCGCTCAGGGGCGACGGGTGTGGGGCCTTTAAAACACAGTGCCGCTGCTCATCAATAATAGCGGCCTTGCGCTGGGCATAGCTCCCCCACAGCATGAACACCACACCCTCGCGTTCCCGGTTTATCACATCGATCGCTGTATCTGTGAAAGTCTCCCACCCCTGGTTCCTGTGTGAACCTGCCTCTCCAGAGCGCACAGAGAGCACGCTGTTCAGCAGCAGTACGCCCTGGTCTGCCCACGCGTTAAGGTGGCCGTGGCCCGGTACCGGTAGCCCCAACTCAGCATTGATTTCTTTATAGATGTTTTGCAACGAAGGCGGCACGGTGACGCCGGGCCTGACAGAGAAGCACAGACCATGGGCCTGGCCCTCGCCGTGGTAGGGATCCTGACCGAGGATGACGACTTTTACCGCATGCAGCGGTGTGCGCCCAAAAGCACTAAAAAACTCGCTATCGGCTGGAAAGATGGTCTTCCCAGCTGCTTTCTCCTGCGCCAGGAACTGACGCAGACTGCGCATGTAAGGCTTATCGAATTCGTCCTGTAGCTGCGCCAGCCAGCTCTCTTCCAACGCAACTGACCTGGATGCCGCGGAGAACATGACGATTTTAGTTGCAGGCGGCGCGCAAAATAACTTGTTCGTACAAACCAGAATCGTTTGAACTGCGCACCCAGCTGACATATTCCAGAGGCGCGCCGGGCACAGACAGCCGCTTACTGCGCTGACGCTTACCTGCCAACTCATTGACTATCTGCCTGACGGGACCAGCGGACATGGCCGCCACGCGGCGCTCGGGTGCAGCATCGCCATATAAGGTATTGCGCATTCGCGGCTGACGCCCGGTAGAACGTATTTTGTCTTCAATCTGCGCTGGCGCCCATTCCTGACCGTGATCAGAACCGGCTGCCCGGGTGATACTCTCGTTCATCAGCGAGCCGCCAAGATCATTCACTCCCGCCTGCAAACAGGCCGCAACACCCTCGGGGCCCATCTTCACCCAGGACGCCTGAATATTGTCGATAAGACCGTGAAATGCCAATCGGGCAACGGCATGCATGAGGATGGCTTCCCTAAAGGTTGGTCCCGGCCGTGCACCACCACGTAGGTACATCGGGGCTTCCGCCGCAACAAACGGTAAAGGTACAAATTCGGTAAATCCACCGCTGCGCTGCTGCAGCTCTCGAATACGCATCAGGTGAGCCGACCAGTGCCGGGGCTCTTCCACATGACCATACATAATGGTCGCGGTAGTGCGCATACCCAAATCGTGAGCACAAGACATGACCTCCAGCCATTCGGCCGTATTTATCTTGTCCGGGCAGAGTGTCGCCCTGACCTCATCGTGCAGGATTTCGGCAGCGGTGCCTGGCAGCGTGCTGAGGCCTGCGGTTTTCAGACGCTGCAGGAATTCGGTCAATTCGATACCGAGCGTGGCCGCACCCTGCCACACTTCCAGTGGCGAGAAGGCGTGTATATGTAACCCCGGGACCGACTGACGCACCGTTTCAACGATGTCCAGATACGTCTGCCCGGTATAGTTCGGATGAATACCACCTTGCATACAAACTTCAGTGGCGCCCCTGTCCCAGGCCTCATGGCAACGCACGGAAATTTCCTGTGCCGAAATATCGTAGGGCTTACCACGCAAGTTTTCACTCTGCTTGCCTTTGGAAAATGCGCAGAAGTGGCACTTGAAGTAACACACATTGGTGTAGTTGATATTGCGATTAACGACATAGCTGACGGTATCGCCATTCACGGCGCGCCGCAGATGATCAGCGCTGCGCACGACGTGACTAAAGTCCCGGCCTCGCGCATTAAACAACCGCGTAATATCAGCCTCGGTAATCGGCTCCAGGTTTTTGCAGCGTGTGACAATATCAGCCACATCCGCGGACACTGCGCCGGCATCGTAGTGAGCATCAAGAAGCTGACGCTCCAGTTGTGGCAGTTCTGTGTGCGCTCCGGTGGCCCATGGGTCACGGCGCGCAAAACCTGCTGAGTCAGACAACTCGCGCACTGGCTGCCGTACTGCGTCGTCCAACCAAATCGATTGGCCGCGCACATAAGTGGGGTAAATGGTTAGGCGCTGTTCAAGGAACTTGCCCGCCGCGGCTGTTTCTGCAGCCAGCTGATCCAAATGCGGCCAGGGCGCCTCCGGATTGACATGGTCCGGCGTCACCGGTGAAACACCTCCCCAGTCATTAATTCCGGCAGCAACAATTTGAGGTAGCACACCAGGACTGAGATTTGGCGGTGCCTGAATATTCATATGCGCGCCAAAAATGAGCCGCGCAACTGCGATGGTCCAGAGCAGTTCATTCAAGTCTGGCTCAGGGGCAGACGCCATAAGCGTATCTGGCTTGGCGCGGAAATTCTGCACAATCACTTCTTGAAGGTGGCCATGACGCCGATGAACACGACGCAAGGCAAGCAGGGATTCAATGCGTTCGACACGGGTTTCGCCAATACCGATCAGTATGCCGGAGGTAAAAGGCACGCTCGCCTGGCCCGCCAGTTCTAGCGTCTCCAGGCGACGCGCCGGAATTTTGTCGGGTGAACCGTAATGCGGCATGCCTTTCTGACACAGCCTTTCGGAGGTCGATTCGAGCATAATGCCCATAGAGGCACTGACCTGTCTCAGCTCGCTGATTTCTTGTGCCGTCATGCAACCCGCGTTGATATGCGGCAGTAGTCCCGTCTCCTCCAGAACCCGCGACGCGACTGCTCGCAAGTAGTCCAGGGTGCTGGCATAGCCCATTTCCTCAAGGGCCTTGCGCGCTGCGCTATAACGCAGCTCGGGCTTCTCCCCCAAGGTAAACAGGGCTTCCTGGCAGCCTTGTTTTGCACCCTCACGACACAGCGCCACTACCTCATCAATAGACATATAGGGCTGATCGATCTTCTTCGGTGTTTTCGCAAAGGTGCAGTAGTGGCAAACATCACGACACAAATGCGTTAAAGGGACAAAGACTTTGCGAGAATATGTGACGACATTGCCATGGCCTATATCGCGCAACTCCATGGCCACCGCCGACAGCTGCGCAGTGTCCTCTATACTGGCAAGCGTAAGTGCTTCCCTGTCGTTGGGCTCGTGCCCGTGTCGCAACAAATGACTCAACCGCTCCCAGTTTGCGGCGGTATCGGCAGGGTCAGCGGTGGCGGCCAAAGCTTCCGCTTCTGGACTCTTCTGCGCTTCGAATTCGGCATCAAAATTCAGCGCGGCCGCACTGCGCTTTAGCGACCCCAGATAGCTGCGGGTCTGCTCGCCACAGTTCTCCATGGCGCTGTGCAACAGCAATCGTAAGTCGCTGGCCTCATCAATATCCAACGCTATTCCGGGACGTCGCAGGCGATGAACCGACAGTCCTGCTGACATTGCTGCATCACTATGCGCACGGCAACTGCCCTGGCCAAAACGAAATTCAGGCATCTGTGATGCCTCGAAACCTAACAAGTTAGTCCCCGCGTCGTGCCGGTCACAGCCGACTATGACACCGCCATTAAGTCGCTGCAGAGCTAAAGCGGCAGTCACATCTGCAGCACTTAGTAGTG